>CAMBHC010000193.1 GCA_945866285.1 Candidatus Sulfopaludibacter sp. SbA3
CCGCCGCCGGGGCTGCGCAGGTGGCGATTCCAGGTGGAGCCGTTGCCGGTGCCGACGTAGAGCAGGTTGATGTCAGGGTCGTAGACGATTGAATCCCACACCGTGCCGCCGCCGCCGAACTTCCACCAGTTGTCGCCCTTCCACGTCGGCAAGGCCTTGTCGAGCGCCTTGTTCTCCTGCGGCTTCGACGGATCGCCGGGGACGGTGTAGAAGCGCCACGCCAGCTTGCCGGTCTCGGCGTCGTAGGCGGACACGTATCCCCGCACGCCGTACTCGGCGCCGCCGTTGCCGATGATCACCTTGCCCTTGGCGATGCGGGGCGCCCCGGTGCTGGTGTACGCCTGCTTCTGATCGACGGTGGTCACCGACCATGCCGGCTTGCCGCTCTTCGCATCGATGGCGATCAGCCGGCCATCGAGCGCGCCGACATACACCCGGCCCTTGTAGAACGCCGCGCCGCGGTTGACGACATCGCAGCACGCCAACTGGTCGTACTTGCGATGCACTTCTGGGTCAAACTTCCAGAGCTGCTGGCCGGTCCTCGCATCCACGGCGTAGACGACGCTCCACGACGCGGTGGCGTACATGATGCCGTCGATGACTAGTGGCGTCGCCTCGAGGCCGCGGTCCGTGGCGGTTTCAAACGACCACGCCAGTCCGAGTTTGGCGGCGTTGGCGTCGGTGATCTGGTCGAGCGGGCTGAAACGCTGCTCGTAGTAGTCGCGCCCGTACGACAGCCAGTCCTGGTTTCTTTCTTCCGGCTTCGCCAGCGCTGCATCGTCAACCGATCGTGAGGCTGGGGCCTGGGGCGTCTGGCCCAGCAGGCTCGCGCTCACGAGAGCGAGCACGGCGGCGCTAAGGAGAGCGGCGGAACGGCGGTGAGTCGTCATCGGGCAACCTCTTTCTGGTTGCCCGAATTGTGGTGGGTTGGACGCTTTGAATCAAGCTGGCATTCAGGCCAGCGCGGACGACCTCAGCGCTGGTCGCCGCCGCCGCCGGCCGCGGCCACCGCGGTGCGCACCGGAGTGACAATGGCCGGCGCCGTCTTCACGGCGCGCTGGATCAGCTGCGCGGCCTTGCCGGGCGAGGTCATGGTCAATTGGCCGTCGAGAATGGCAACGAAGTACACCTGCCCGGTGACGCTCTCGACCTCGAGGGTATTCGACACCAGCTTGCTCGGCGCAATGCGCTTGACGTCAGCCAGAGCCAGGCGCCACTCGAACTTGGTGGCCTCGAACGACAGCATGCCGTTGGCCATGGCCAGGCGGCCAAAGTCATTGCCGGCCAGCGAGGCCTGATTCGACGAGGTCGCCATCCAGAGCCCGCGGGACGCGTCCTGGGCCTGCACCACGCCGGGCACGGTCAGCAGGGCGACGACGGCCACTTTGATAAGCCATTTTGAGAAGGTGTTGGTGCTCATGCCCCAACAACAGAGCAATTGAGCTGCCACTTTGGACAGGATGGTGTTTGTGGCCTTAAATGAATAAAAGGCTTATTTGTTGGCTAATTTGAGCTATGGCAGTGATCACTGAACCGTAGTAGACGCGACAATATTGCTTATATTCTCAAATTAGAACATATGCTGGCTATTTCTGGTCATTAATGACTTCTAAGTTTATGTGAAATAACGAATTATACGATACTGGTCTGTTATGAAACACTGATTGTCGAATTAGCACGTGCGGAACCGTGCATCACTCGACCAACGCCAGGCCCGCCAGCGTTTTCAGGTCAACAATTTCGCCTGACGTCACCAGGGCCCTGGCCTCGGCGAGGGTGAACGTCTTCGGTTCGATGTCTTCGTCCTCATCCTTGCGCACCGTTGAGTCCGCGGCTGGGGGCCGCAGGTCCTCGCACCGGCAGTAGGTCATCTCTTCATCGCAGAAGCCGGGTGTCGGGAAATACCCGTTCAGGCGGGTCACGCGGTGAGGCACCAGGCCGATCTCCTCTTCGCACTCGCGCGCCGCGGCCGCGGACGGATCCTCGCCGGGCTTCAGGGTGCCCGCTGGCAGCTCCCAAATCCAACGGTCGATCGCGTATCGGTACTGGCGAATCAGGATGATTAACCCGGGCGCCGGCACCGGCAGCAGGACGACCGACCCGGGATGCCGGACGATCTCCATGTCGAGCGTGTGGCCGCTTGGCAGCGTGACGCGATCGACCTCGAGCTGGAAGATGCGGCCGGTGTACTTCACCGCCCGCGACAGTAGCGTTCCGGTTCTAGGCACCGTGTTACTCGGCCTTCTTGCCGACAAACCACTCGAAGGCGGCGCGGATCTCCGCTGGCGGGACGCGGTGGCCGCCTTGATACTCGTGATAGGTGACGTCGTAGCCGTCGGCCTTCAGCTTGGGCACGTAGATTCGCGCGGTCTTGTCGATCGGCATTTGCGTGTCGTCCACGCCGTGGGTCATGAAGATCCTGGGCTTGCCTTGATTCCGGTACGGAATCATCTGCCCGGCCATCAAGATGATCAGGTGGTTGAAGCTATCGCCGTAGGCCAGGCCCATCGAGAGTGCGTAGCCGGCGCCATCGGACACGCCGCCGAGGGCAACCCGGCTTTCGTCGATGTCAACCATGTCCGCCACGTGACGGTAGGCCGGGCCGAGATACCGCACATCGTCATCGAAGCCGGGGATCGCGCGTCCCCAGGTGAGCCCGCGCGATTCTGGCGCGATCATGATCACGCCGAATTCCTCGGCGAGCGGGAACATGCCGCGGACACCTTCGCCCGTGCCGGCAAAGCCGTGCAGCATCATCATCAGTGGCATCGGCACGCCGGGCTTGTAGCGCTTGGGGACATAGAGCGTCCCGTCGCGGTCGTCATCGGAGATACCGAGACGGCTTTGGCCATACGGCACGGCGGGCGGCGCCGGGGTCTGCGCGCCCGCAGTGTGCGAGTCGTGCAGCAGGCCGAGGGTGCCAGCTGCGCTCAACGCCAGGAAGGCGCGTCGATTCATCGCTGGCACGTTACTACGCGACCCGGTGACCGACAAGGGCGGGTGGACCCACCAGATCGCTGTGCTGGGCTACCCGCCATGTCCGACCGCCACCCGGCGACAACGTCAGCAGCGTGCACGGCATTTCTGGCCTGGCGTGGCAGGCCTAATCACTGCGACAGAATCACGAACTCGACGCGCCGGTTCAACAGCCGATTCTTCTCGGTGTCGTTGGCCGCGATCGGCTGCGACTCGCCAAAACCCTTCGATTGCAGCCGGCCGGCGGTGATCCCCGCCTTCACCAGGTACGCCACCACCGATGCGGCGCGGCCGTCCGACAGTTGTTGATTGGTCGCGTCATCGTCCACTGAGTCGGTGTGACCACGAATCTCGATGCGCATGGCCGGCCGGTCGCGCAGCAGCGTGGCCAGGCGGTCGAGTTCGGCGCGCGATTCCGGCAGCAGCTCGGTCTTCGCGGTGTCAAAGAAGATGTTGTTCAGCCGAATCGGCACGCCGGTGGCGATCGGGACCAGGATGAGATTGCGCTCGTAACGCTGTTGTTCCTTGGCTTGCCGCAGGTCGATGCGATCGCTGATGGCGAGGTAGCCCGACGCCGAGGCGCGAAAGCCGTAGTCCTCGCCGATGGGCAGGGCAATCTGATACTGCCCGTCCCGCGGGTTGGCGCCAGCCTGGCCGGCCATCTGCGTGTTCCGGAGGAACTCGTACAGGATGCCCGCCGGCACGGGCTTGCCGGACGGATCGGTGACCTTGCCGTAGACAAACGCCACGGGCAGCGGTCGCATCGCCACCGGCAGTTCGAACTCGTAGAGATCTTCCTTGCCGCGTTCGCCCAGTGACATGAACGCCATGCGGCCGGTGGAATCGACGGCCAGGTTCATGTCGGCTTGCTTGGTGTTGATGTCCGCACCCAGATTCACCGGCGCCGACCACTTCAGCCAGCTGTCGTCGAGCCGCCGCGACATCCAGATGTCCTGCTCTCCCAAACCGCCCGCGCGGCCACTCGAGAAATAGAGCGTCTGGTTGTCGGGCGCCAGCCACGGTGAGATCTCTTCCTGCGGAGAGTTCAGGATCGCCACCCTCATCGGCTTGGCCCACCGCCCGTCCGGCTGGACGAGCGAGATGAACAAGTCACGACTGCGGTTCACGCTCTCGCTGTTGACCAACGACAGGATCAGCGCGCGGCCGCTCGGCGCCAGGAAGTAGTCGCTGCGCACGCCGGGCTGATGCGCAAAGCCGATGATCTTGAGCGGCGGCGCCTCGCTCCAGGCGTTGCCGTTACGGTGGCTGAAACCAATTACCTTGTTCTGATCGTCTCGCGCCGGGTCTGGCGTGACGAGCGGCGGCAGCGCCGGCGTCGCGCCAGGAGCGTTCTGCTTCAGAACCTCAAGGATGTTGACGTTCGGGTCGAAGTTCTTCGCGAAGTCCCCAAACGGATCGCCGGCCTTCCAAGTGCCGACCAACAGGGTGTTGCCATCGGGCAGCGCAGTGACGACGCCGGAACTTGAGACTTCGTTGTTGAGCGGAGCCGACTGGCGTTCCGCGGGTCCCCAGGAACCGTCTGGCTGCCGGGTCGACTTGAACACCGTCTGTTTGACGGGACCGACAGGGCTGGCCTTTGCCTTCGCGGACGAATCGCGCGACTGCTTGAGCATGTCTTCCAGCATCTTGCGCTGCTCAGGCGGCAACTTCGCAAGGCTGTCCTCGATGGACTTGAGATTGGCCTCCATCTCGCTGGTGACGCGATCGAGCATCGCGCCGTCGGCACCTTCGCGGATGAACCACAGTGCCTGCCCGTCTGGACTGATCACCGGCAACAGCTCGCGATGGGTGGTGGTGTTGACCGTGGGGCCGAGCGGGCGCTTCTTAGGGGGGCCTTGGGCGAAGGCCGGCGCGCACAGCGCCAGCAACAAGGTGGCCGTAACAAGTCTCGTGATCATCACCATCAGTCTCCCTGGGGGAAGCCGATCAAGCGTCTTCGTCCTCGTCCTCGTCTTCGTCCAGGTCGTGATGGGTTTCTTCGGCGATCGACACGCGCGCAAACACGGTCTCACGAATCTCGGGCGGCGCCAGCTCGTAGGCAATCGCCTCGAGGTCGGCGGGGATGGGCGCCATGAACTCCATGCGCTCGCCGGTGCGTGGATGGGTAATCACCAGGCGCTCGGCGTGCAGGAACGGCCGTGCCAGCCGCGTCACCGCCTTCAGCGGATGCGGTACGCGCCGGTGCACGCCGCCGTAGAGCGAGTCGCCGACAATCGGGTGGCCGATGGCGCTGAGGTGCACGCGGATCTGGTGGGTGCGGCCGGTCTGAATCACCACGCGCAGCAGCGTCACGCCCTGGAGGTCGCGCGCCCACGTCACGCGCGTAATGGCCGACCGAGAGCGGCTGGCCCGGGTAGACATCTTGATGCGGTTCTTGGGGTCGCGCCCGATGCGCGCGTTGATGCGCTTGCGCTGCTGCACCAGCCCCCACGCCAGCGCGACGTATTCCTTCTCGACTTCGCGATCGTGAAACTGCCGTGTCAACTCGCGATGCGCGTCGTCATTCTTGGCGACGACCATCACCCCCGACGTGCCCTTGTCGAGCCGATGCACGATGCCCGGCCGGATCTCACCGCCAATGCCGCTCAGATCCTTCACGTGATGGAGCAGGGCATTGACGAGCGTGCCGGTGGGATTGCCCGCTGCCGGATGCACGACCATGCCCGCCGGCTTGTTGATCACGACGATGTCGAGATCGTCGTAGAGGATCTCGATCGGCAGATTTTCGGCTTGCGCGGCCGAGGGGGTCGGCGCCGGCAGGCCGACTCCGATCACGTCGCCGTCGCGGATGTCGGAGTTCGACTTCGCGACGGCGTAGCGTGAGTGCGTGACGTGGCCGCTCT
>CAMBHC010000194.1 GCA_945866285.1 Candidatus Sulfopaludibacter sp. SbA3
GGCCGCAATCACGGGAATGCGCGGCGCAGCCGGCATTAGCGCCGGTTTGGCGATCTCAGTCGGCGACGCCGCCACGGCCAGCGGACGCTCAGGCGCGATCGCACTGGGCGCCATCGTCGTCGGGCTTGCTACCGTGCGCTTCACGGCGCGTTCGGCGTCAATCACCAGGCGGAACGGGCTGTAGAGCGTGAACACGCTGTAGCGCGACACCTCCTCCAGATCCAGCACGACGCGCACCGTGGAGTCGGGGCGACGGCCGACGCGAATCTTACTGACGATGTCGCCGGGATAGGTCAGCACCTTGTCGGTAAGCGCCGCCGTTGGTTGCACCCCCCTGAGGTCGAAGAACAACCGGGCCGGTCCCGCAATCTTCTCCTCGTGGTACGTCACCTCGCGATCGAGTGCGAGCGTGATGCGGACCGTGTCTGGCAGGACCGTGCGCTGAATACCGGTCAGCGTTGCCGCTGGCGTGGGCGTGGGGACCGCTACCGCCGCTGCCTGGGCCGGTGTCACCGTCGGTGCGGGCGGCGCAGTGGCGGTCTTCGGCGTCGCCAGCTCGGTCAGTTGCTGGTTCGCGCGCCTCACCAGTGAGCTATTGGGATACTCGGTCACCAGCCAGCGGTAGAACGAAGCGGCCCGCTCTTGATCTTCTGCCCGATTGAATTTCTGGAAGGCCGCATCCGCTAGGCTCGCGGCCTGCCACAGCGCATTGGCGGCGTATCCGCTGGTGGGGAAGCGACGCACCAACACCTCGAACGAGTTAATGACCTTGCTCGCCTGAGAGAGTACGTCGGCAGGCGTCGCCGCGGCGTCGTTTGCCATCGAGGCGCGCACCTTCTCGTCACGCTCGATCGCCGACTGGTAGCGTTCCCGAGCCGTCTGTGCCTCCGCGGGCACCGACACCACGAGTGTCATGGCGATCACCAGCGCCGTGCCGACAAGGCCCGGTCTAGCGAAGCTGCGCATCGACCTCCTCGAAGTACTCGCGGCCTACCAGCACCTCGCGGGGCTTGCCACCGGTCGCCGGCGACACCAGCCCTTCAGCTTCCATCATGTCAACCAGGCGAGCGGCGCGGCTGAAACCGATGCGCATCTTGCGCTGCAGATACGAAATGGAGACCTGACCGGCCTGCACCACAATGCGAGCGGCCTCGTCGTAAAGCTCGTCCTTCTCGTAGAGCAGTTCCTGGTTGTTGGTTTTGGCTTCCTCGGTAATCGTCTCGTCGTAGACCGGCTTGCCTTGCTTGCGCAGGAAGCTGGCGACCCGTGCCGACTCCTGTTCGGAGATGTACGGACCGTGGAGCCGAATGTGACGCGAGGACGCGGGCGGCAGGAACAGCATGTCGCCCTTGCCGAGTAACTGCTCGGCGCCGTTGCTGTCGAGAATCGTCCGCGAGTCAATCTTCGACGACACGCGGAACGAGATCCGGGCCGGCAGGTTCGCCTTGATCAGGCCCGTGATGACATCAACCGACGGCCGCTGCGTGGCGAGAATCAAGTGGATGCCGACGGCACGAGCCATCTGCGCGAGGCGGCAAATCGACTCTTCGACTTCATTGCCAGCCACCATCATCAGGTCGGCGAGTTCATCGACCACGACGACGATGAAAGGCAGTGGACGGTTGGGCTTGCCCTCTTCGGGGACTTCGCCCGATTCGAGCACGGCTCGCACGTTGCGATTGAACTGCTCGATGTTACGCACGCCGTAGGCGGCCAGCGTCTTGTAGCGCTCCTCCATTTCACGCACGGCCCAGCGCAGCGCGTTGGCGGCCTTCTTCGGTTCCACCACGACCGGCGTCATCAAGTGTGGAATGTCCTCGTACATGCCGAGTTCGAGGCGCTTGGGGTCCACCATGATCATTCGCACGTCGTCCGGAGTGGCCCGGTAGAGGATGCTGGTGAGAATGGCGTTGAGGCCGACGGACTTGCCTGAGCCGGTGGAGCCGGCGACCAGCAAGTGCGGCATCGTCGCCAGGTCCGCCATGTAGGGCTCGCCGTGGATCGTCTTGCCGAGCGCAAACGTCAGCTTCGACGTGGCGCGCGTGTACGTGTCCGACTCCAGCAGCTCGCGCAGCGAGATGGCCTCGCGGTTGGGATTCGGAATCTGCATGCCGACGGTGGCCTTGCCGGGAATGCGATCGATCAGCACCGACTCCGCCTGCATCGCGAGGCAGAGGTCGTCGGACAGGCTGGTCACCTTCGAGTACTTCACGCCCGCGTCAGGCTTGAACTCGAACGTGGTGACGACCGGACCTGGGTGAATCTGCACGACGGAGCCTTCAACCGAGAACTCGCGGCACTTCTCCTCGAGCAGGCGCGCGGACTCCATCAACTCGCGCTCGTCGATCTTTTGCTCGGCTTTTGGCGCATCCAGCAGCGAGACCGGCGGCAACGAGTACGAGCCGAGGCGACGTTCGACGTTGCGGTCGGGTTCCGGCAGAGGCAGCGACGTCGCCATCGGTGTCTTGGCGGGCGCCTTCTTGACCACCGGCGGCATCCGCACGGCGGCCGCCACCGGCGCGTCGTCTTCCATGTCGCGTTCGACGACGCGTTCCCGCACCGCGGTGGACGGGTCGGGCCGCCCGACCCGGTCCGGTTTCTTTTCGAGCTTGTCCGCCTTGGCCGCGACCGTGCTCTCCGTCTTGCCGTGTTTCACCAGCACTTCGCGGCGCTGCTTTGCCTTGCGACGCTCTTCGCGCCACAGGCGAAATGACGCCACGCCCTGGGAACCCAGCCCTTGAATGGCCGCAAACAGCGCGCTGAACAACCGGCCGAACGAGACCTGTGTCGAAATGATCACGGCAGCGACAATCAGCGCGAGGATGACGATCACCGACCCGGTCCGGCTCAGGTACTCCGCCATGAAGCCGCCGAGCCATTCGCCAATATAGCCGCCGGCCCGGAAGGGGCGCGGGCCGAATTCGACCCGGCCCAGAGTCAGTCCCAGGAAGGCGCTGCCGCATGACAACAACATCGCGGCGCCAATCATCTTGGTATACGCGGCGTCGATCTTGGTGCACCAGAAATAGTGCCACCCGGCGACCGCGATGATGGCCGGCAGCAGGTACGAGGCGTAGCCGAGCAACTGGAACGACAGCTCGCCGAGGAATGCGCCCACCCGCCCGGCGAAATTCGCCGGCACGTCGTGCGTCCCGGTGCTGAAGAACCAGGCCGGGTCGTTCGGGTCGTAGGTGGCCAGGGCGATCAGCCAGATCAGCGTCGCCGCGAACAGCGCAACGCCAACGACCTCACTGACGCGGCGCGATAGGGCGGTTCCAGATGCTGCCACTCAGGCTCTCCTCAAATCTCGATCACCACCGGCAACACCATCGGCCGCCGGCCTGTACGTTTCTTCAAAAAGCGCCGCACTTCCGTGCGAATGCGTTCTTTCATCAAGCCGGGGTCGGTGCGTTCCTCGACGCTGCACTCGGCGATCGCGCTGCTGACGACGCGGGCCCCTTCGAGCAGCATGGCAGCCGTGCTCTCGTCGCTGACAAACCCGCGCGCCACCAGCTCCGGGACACCCTCGATGATGCCGGTGCGCGCGTTGATGGCCACGACCGGCATGATGATGCCGTCGATCGAGATGTGCCGGCGGTCGCGCAGCACTTCGTCGTCCACCTCTCCGGTGCGCGTGCCATCGATCAGGATGCGGCCAGATGGCGCCTTGTCGACAATGCGGCCGCCCTCGGCGTTGAACCGGATCACGTCGCCGTTCTCGGCGGTCAAGACCTCGACCGGCGACGGCAGCCCACGGGTGACAAATCCCGCCACCTTGGCGTGCTGGGCGAGCTGCCGGAACTCGCCGTGAACCGGCACGAAATACTTCGGCCGGACCAGCGACAGCACCAGCTTGAGTTCTTCTTCTGAGCCATGACCTGAGACGTGCACGTGCTTGCTCGACTCGGTCACGACGTCGACGCCTCGGCGGGCAATGTGGTTCATCACGCGGCCGATTGATTTCTCATTGCCGGGGATCGCGCGTGCCGAGATGACGACGCGATCGCCTTCGACCAGCTTGACGTGCCGGTGGTCGTTAATCGCAATCCGTGACAGGGCAGCATTGGCTTCGCCCTGCGAACCGGTGACCAGGCACACCACATCCTGGGCGGGGAAAATCGGGACGTCGCTGTCCTTGATCGTCACACCCGACTGCAAGTG
Organism: Candidatus Sulfopaludibacter sp. SbA3; assembly: GCA_945866285.1. Lineage (GTDB taxonomy): Bacteria > Acidobacteriota > Vicinamibacteria > Vicinamibacterales > UBA2999 > 12-FULL-67-14b. Next base: position 4,162 of record CAMBHC010000194.1, read on the forward strand.
CAGGCGACCGAGCCGCTGCGCAATCACGGAGTTCTCGTTCATGCCGCGGCCGATAAACGCCAGCTTGCGGTCGAACTGCGCCGCGAGGTCGGCGACGATCTGCAAGCGATAGAGGCTCGACGAGAATGTCGCGACGACAATCTTGCCTTCGGTGCTGGTGAAAATTTCCTCGAAGCCGTCTTCGACTTCCTTCTCCGAACCCGTGTAGCCACGCCGGTCGATGTTGGTGCTGTCACAGAACATCGCCAGCACGCCTTCCGCGCCAAGCTGCGCGAAGCGGTGCAGGTCGAACGCCTCGCCGTCCATCGGCGTCTGGTCCACCTTGAAGTCACCGGTGTGCAGCAGGATGCCCTGCGGGGTCCGGATGACGATGGCCACGCAGTCGGGCATGCTGTGGGTCACGCGGATGAACTCCAGCGTGAAGGGGCCAATGGTGATGACGTCGCCAGGCCGCACGGCCACGGTCTCTGGGTCGAGGTCGTGTTCCTCGAGCTTCTTGCCGGCAAACGCCAGGGCCAGGGGGGTGCCGTAGATCGGGCCGTCGATGTGCGGCAGCACGCACGGAACGGCGCCAATGTGATCCTCGTGGCCGTGGGTGAGGACCAGCGCCTTGACCTGCCCCTTGCGATTTTCGAGATAAGTCAGGTCGGGAACGATCAGGTCCACGCCGAGCTGATCGGCCTCGGGGAACATCGCACCGGCGTCGACAACGATAGTGGTATCTCCACACGAGATGGCCATCATGTTCAGGCCGAACTCGCCGAGGCCGCCGAGCGGCACCACGTCGACTGCAAGCGCCGCGGCTGACGCCACCGGCACGGATACACTCATGCGTTAAATATCCCAGCCAGGCGTGACGACACGCCTAGGCAAAACTGCGAGGCAACCGTGGACTCTGGCGAGCCTGCAAGGTCACCTGTTTCAGGCCGCTGGGAGCGCCTGTAAAACGGGGCGGGTTTCGTCGGAAACTATAGCACAGCTTCAACTTCCGGCCCGCCAGGTCTGTAACTAATCTGGGTTTACTCTGTGGCTGTGGAACGCCCGGAAGAGGGCGGCCATCTCGGCCATGTCCAGGGTCTCTGGCCGCCGCTGTCCATCCACCCCGGCTGTGGCCAGCGCCTGGACCGGCGCCACTGACCGTTCGAGGCCAAACGGTTTCAAGGCATTCGACAGGGTCTTGCGCCGTTGGGTGAAGGTCGTACGGACCATTCTGGTGAAACCGGCCATGTCGGGGATGTCGACCGTGGGAGGCCGAAACGCAAGGCGGACCACGGCGGAATGGACCTGCGGCGCCGGTCGAAAGGCCCCCGGCGGCAACGACAACAGGCGGGTGACGTCGGCATTCACCCTGGTCAAGACCGTCAGCACACCGTAGTCGCCGGTGCCGACCTTGGCGACGAGCCGGTCGGCGACTTCCTTCTGAAGCATCAGGATGGCGTCGCGCACGCCGCCCGTGGAGGCCGCCAGGTTGAGCAAGGCAAACAGGATGGGCGAGGAGATGTTGTAGGGGAGGTTACCCACGATTCGAATGGAGTGATCGGGGCCGAGGGGCGCACCGAGCCACTCCGAGATGACGGCGGGCAAATCGACCTCGAGCACATCGCCAAGCACCAATGTCAGGTTGGCGGGCTTGGTCGCATCCAGTTCGGCGGCGAGGTCCCGGTCCA
>CAMBHC010000195.1 GCA_945866285.1 Candidatus Sulfopaludibacter sp. SbA3
CTTGCCGCTGCCCGTTCGGAATGTCAGCGGCTGTTGGCCTAGCGACCGACATGGGCGGAGCCTGACGGGCCACAGATTACGCAGATTTACGCAGATGCGAGGCGGCCCGGCGCGGAGCTCCGCTCCCGTGGACCGAGCAGGCAGAACCCAGACGCGAGAGTGACGGCGTTCATGAACGCTCTCGTGTCTGGGTTCGACCTGCTCGATCAGGCCGGTTGGGAGAACACCAACCCGCCTGCGTCGGGCCGCCGCGTCTTGTGTCACTGCGGCGGTCGCTTGGTTTCTGAATCGACGTCTAATCGGTGGCTGTCATTGACGACCCATCGAAGCGTTACTCGTTCATGATCGTCCCTGTAATGCGGCGTCCCCGATGAGCTTGAATCCCGGCACCCGTCTCGGCCCCTACGAGGTGATCGCCAAGGTCGGCGAAGGCGGGATGGGCGAGGTCTATCGCGCCAAAGACACCAAGCTCAATCGCGATGCGGCGCTGAAGGTCCTGCCAGAGAGCTTCACGGCCGACCCCGATCGCCGCGCCCGCTTCACCCGTGAGGCGCAGGTCCCGGCGTCCCTCAATCACCCGAACATCGCCGGCATCTACGGCTTCGAAGACGCCTCCGGCACTCCCGTGCTCGCGGCGGATTTGGAAACTTTCCAAGATGGCGCAGTGATGGGAAGGAGCTCTTCTATCTCACAGGGACTACTCAAGGCCAAGTCATGTCTGTCGACGTGAACGGCTCGGGGTCCAGTTTTGTCTCGAGACGGCCGGCCGAGCTGTTCGAGCCCGGTATTTATGGAACGTCGAGACCAGGACATCAGGGCAATTTCTTCCCGTGGGCCGTTTCGCCGGATGGGCAGCGCTTTCTGATGCCTCAGCCCGTGGCCGGCGATAAGGGAACCATCAACGTTGTCCTGAACTGGACGTCGCTCCTCAAGCAATAGCCGAGGTGCGGTCGGGGGCGAGTGTGGCATATGCTGGCATATGATGAGAGACCAAACGGCAGTCCTGCCAGCCGAACGGCGCGTGAAGGTCTTCCGTAACGGACGCAACCTGGCCGTCCGCATCCCGAGGGAGTTCGAGTTCCCCGGTGATGAAGCCGTGATGCGCAAGGAAGGCGGGCGGTTGGTGATCGAGCCGACACCATCGCGGTCGCTGCTTGGGGTGTTGTCGCGATTGAAGCCCCTGAAGGAAACGTTCCCGGACATCGTCGACCAGCCGCCCCGGCCCGTGACGTTCTGACATGCGGTTCCTGCTGGATACGAACGCCGTCTCGGACCTGGTTCGCAACCCCCAAGGTCAGTGCGCCTCTCGAATCGCCGTCGTCGGAGAACGCAACGTCTGCACCAGCATCATCGTCGCGTCCGAACTGCGGTATGGCGCCCTGAAGCGGAACTCAGCCCGCCTGACACGCCAGGTCGAAGCCGTGCTCGGCGCCATCGAGGTTGCGGCCTACGAGTCGCCTGCCGACACCATCTACGCGCGAGTCCGCACCAGGCTGGAGACCGCCGGGACGCCGATTGGCGGCAACGACCTGCTGATTGCCAGCCATGCCATGGCCCTGGACCTGACACTGGTCACCGCCAACGAGCGAGAGTTCGCCCGGGTCAAGGGGCTTCGGATTGAAAACTGGATGGCATAACCTAGCGGCATGCCGTTAGTTCTCGTCAGTTCGCCTCGATTCGTCGATCACGTCACGCCGGCGGGACATCCTGAACGCCCCGAGCGTGCCGAAACGCTCGAGGCCGTAGCCGCGCGGTTCAGCGAGACCGGCGGCACGGTGTTGGAACCGCGATCGGCCACCGACGAGGACCTGATGCGCGTCCACACCCGAGAGCACATTGCCGGCATCGTCGGCAGGCGTGGCCGCGCGTCGATGATCGATGAGGACACGTTCACCTCGCCCGACTCGGACGACATCGCGCGGCTCGCCGCCGGCGCGGTGCTGACCGCCGTTGACCACGTGCTGGATGGCCCGGCAGGCTCGCGCGCGCTAGCTCTCGTACGGCCCCCCGGCCATCACGCCGAGGCCAACAGGGCGATGGGATTCTGTCTCTACAACAGCATCGCCGTCGGCGCCGCCTACGCGCGCTCCCGTGGCCTGTCGCGCGTGGCGATCGTGGACTACGACGTCCACCACGGCAACGGCACGGAAGCCATGTTCTACGAGGACCCGACTGTTCTCTTCGTGTCGTCGCATCAATACCCGTTTTGGCCTGGCAGTGGCGCGGCCAGCGAGACCGGCCGGGGAGCGGGAGAGGGGTTCACCCTCAACGTGCCGCTGACGATGGGGGACCGGGATGACGTGGTCGAGCGCACATATGCCGAGGCCGTGCTGCCCCGGCTGCGCGAGTTCAAGCCGCAGCTGCTGATGATCTCCGCCGGTTTCGATGCCCACGAGCAGGACCCCCTGGGCCAGTTGCGCATGTCCACCGCGGGATTCGGCCGCTTGACCAGCGCGCTGCTCGGCGTGGCCGACGAGGTCTGCGAGGGCCGAGTGGTCCTCGTGACCGAGGGCGGCTACGACCTGAAAGCCCTCTCAGACAGCCTGGATGCGGTGATTGAGGTATTGAGCTGAGGACTTGGAGGCTTGGAGGCTTGGAGACTTGAAAGGTTGGCGCCCAAGCCACCAGGCCCCCAGGTCTCCAAGCCCGTACGGTATTCTTGAAGGATCACCGTGGCTGAATATCATCCCCAAGACCTCGACAAGAAATGGCAGCAGCACTGGGCTGACACCCAGGCCTTTGAAGTCACCGAAGACCCCTCGAAGCCGAAGTTCTACTGCCTCGAGATGTTCGCCTACCCCTCGGGGCACGCGCACGTCGGTCACGTCCGCAACTACATCATCGGCGACGTCGTCTCGCGCCTGAAGCGGCTGCAGGGCTTCAACGTGCTGCACCCGTTCGGGTGGGACGCGTTCGGCCTGCCGGCGGAGAACGCCGCCATCAAGAACGGCATTCACCCAGAGACGTCCACGCTCGGCAACATCGCCCACATGAAGGGGCAGTTGCAGCGCCTGGGCATCAGCTACGCATGGGGCCGCGAGCTGGCGACCTGCCTGCCGAATTACTACCGCTGGAACCAGTGGCTGTTCACGCGCATGTTCGAGAAGGGCCTGGCCTATCGCCGCCGCTCGACCGTGAACTGGTGCCCGGTGGATGCCACCGTGCTGGCTAACGAACAGGTCGTCGACGGCGCCTGCTGGCGCTGTGGCACCGCCGTCGTCCAGAAGGATCTGGAGCAGTGGTTCTTCAAGATCACGCACTACGCGGATGACTTGCTGCACGCGGCCGAGGGCTTGTCGAAGTGGCCCGAGAAGGTCCTGACGATGCAGCGGAACTGGATTGGGCGCTCGGAAGGCGCCAAGGTCAGGTTCCCGATCCAGGGCGAGGACGCGTCGATTGAAGTCTTCACGACTCGCGTCGACACTATTTACGGCGCCACGTTCATGATGCTGGCTCCCGAGCACGGGTTGGTCGCCTCGTTCGCCAAGGAGTCGCAAGACGAGAAGGCGTTCATGGCGAACGTCCAGCGGTTCCGCTCGCAGGATCGCGCCGGCCGCATGACCGGGGAAGTCGAGAAAGAAGGCTTCTTCACCGGCCGCTTTGCCATCAATCCGTTTACGAACAAGCCCATTCCCATCTGGGTCGCCAACTACGTGCTCGCCGAGTACGGCACCGGCGCCGTGATGGGCGTGGCCGCCCACGACGACCGCGATCGCGAGTTCGCCACCAAGTACGACTTGCCAATCGTCCCGGTCGTTAACGACGACGATGTGCTGATCGAGTCGGGTCAGTACAGCGGGATGGCATCGGGTGACGCCATGAAGGCGATCACTGAAGAGGCGGAGGAGCGCGGTATTGGCGAAGGTACAGTCCAGTTCCGGCTGAAGGACTGGGGCATCTCGCGCCAACGGTATTGGGGCACCCCCATCCCGATGATTCACTGCCCGGTGGACGGCGTCGTGCCGGTTCCTGACGATCAGCTTCCCGTCACGCTGCCGATGATCACCGAGTTCACCGGCCGCGGTGATTCACCGTTGGCAAGCGTGCCCGAGTTCGTGAATGTGACGTGCCCCAAGTGTGGCGGCCCGGCCCGGCGCGAGACCGACACTATGGACACGTTCGTCGATTCGTCCTGGTACTTCTATCGGTTCGCCGACGCACACAACGACCAGATGCCGTTCGATCCGAAGAAGGTCGCCTACTGGTGCCCGGTCGACTTCTACAGCGGTGGCGTCGAGCACGCCATTCTGCACCTGATCTACTCGCGCTTCTTTGCCCGCGTCTTCCACGACCTGGGCATGACCGACCACATCGAGCCGTTCACCCACTTGCTCACGCAGGGCATGGTGCTGAAAGACGGCGCGGTGATGTCGAAGTCGAAGGGCAACGTCGTCGATCCGGATTCGATGATCGCGAAGTACGGCTCCGACGCGCTGCGGCTGTACGTGATGTTCGTGGCCCCTCCCGAGAAGGAAGTGGAGTGGTCCGATTCTGGCCTCGAAGGCAGCTTCCGTTTCCTGGCGCGCGTGTGGCGCGGCGCGGATCAGTGGCGCGAGCAGGTACTCACCTCTGGCACCGGACCTATCGACCATGCCAGCCTCACCGCTTCCGAGCGTGGCTTGCGCCGTAAGACCCACGACACGATTCGCCGCGTGACGGCCGATATCGACGTGCGGCAACAGATGAACACCGCCGTGTCGGCGATGATGGAGCTCGTCAACGAGCTCTACGCCTTCACCGACAAGGGCGAGCGATCGGCGCAAGCGCCCAAGGTCGCGCGCGAAGCCATCGAAGCGCTGATCGTCATGCTGTCGCCGTTCTCGCCCCATACCATGGAGGAGCTGTGGCAGATGTACGGCCACGCCGACGGCCTGGCCGGCGCGAAGTGGCCATCGTGCGATGCCGAGGTGGCCAAGGCCGAGGAGTTGGAGATCCCGGTGCAGGTCAATGGCAAGCTGCGCGGCCGCGTGACCGTGCCGCCCGACATCGATGACAAGGATCTCGAGGCGCTGGCCCTGGCCGATCCCCACGTTCAGGCGCATACCGCCGGCAAGACCATCAAGAAGGTCGTGATTGCCAAGGGTCGCCTTGTCTCGATTGTTGTGGCCTAATAGTTGAGGATGAATAGACGTCAGGTGTTGCGCGCGTTGCCGGTGTTGGCGGCCGGCGTCGGCGCCGCGTCGTGCGGCTACGCGCTGGCCGGGCGCGGCTCGTTCCTGCCGGCCTACATCAAGACGCTTGGCATCCCGATGTTCGGCAACACCACGCCGAACCCGACCATCGAGCAAATCCTCACCCAGAAGGTGCGCGAAGAGTTCCAGGCCAGTGGCCGCTACACCGTCATCCCGGCAGAGTCCGGCGCGGACGGCATTGTTCGCGGTGAGATCACCGCCGTCTCGACGCAGCCGGTTGGACTGAACGACGCGCAGCTCGCCTCGCGCTACCGGTTCACCATGGTGGCGAAGGTCGCCTTCGAAGACGTCAAGGAACAGAAGACGCTCTGGGAGAACGCGGCGCTGTCGTTTTCTGAGGAGTACGACCTCGGCTCGCCGACCAGCACCGCGCAGGATTTCTCGGCGATTGCCGGCAGTAACCGCGCGGCTTTCGATCGCATTGCCACTGACTTTGCGAAGTCGGTCGTCAGCGCCATTCTCGAGGCCTTTTGAGTTCAGTCCTCGAGGTCCGCAAGCAAATCAAGTCGGGCCAGACCGCGCCCTTGTACCTGCTGGAGGGCGACGACCTGC
>CAMBHC010000196.1 GCA_945866285.1 Candidatus Sulfopaludibacter sp. SbA3
CGTGGTGTTGGAGAACATCTTCCGGTTCATCGAAGAGAAGGGGATGCCGCCCATGCAGGCGGCGGTCGAGGCGACCAGAGAAATCGGTCTGGCTGTGATGGCGACCACGTTCTCGCTGGTCGCGATCTTCGCGCCGGTGGGTTTCATGAGCGGCATGGTCGGCAAGTTCATGCAGAGCTTTGGCCTGACCATGGCGTTCGCCGTGCTGGTTTCACTGTTTGTCAGCTTCACGCTGACGCCGATGATGTCGGCGTACTGGCTCAAGCCGCAGCCCAAGGGCGCGCACGGCGACTCGAAGCACAACAAGCTGTTCGATCCGCTCGATCGCGGTTACACCCGCATGCTTGATTGGGCGATGGGCCACCGGGGCCTGGTCGCGATCGGCGCCGTGCTGGTGTTGCTGTCGAGCGTGCCGCTGTTCAGGTTCACGGCGGTGAACTTCACGCCCGAGGACGATCAGTCACAGTTCGACATCACCATGCGTGCGCCGGAAGGCACGAGCCTGGCGGCCATGGAGTTGCTGGCCAACCGCATGAGTACCGCGGTGCGCGCCATTCCCGAAGTGGAGTTCACGCTGGTCACGGTGGCGGGCGATGCGGCCGGCACCCTGAACACCGCGAGCATGCTGGTTCGGCTGCACCCGATCGAGGATCGCCAGCGCGACCAATTTGCGGTGATGGCACAGGTCCGCAACGAGATCCTGCCGGTCTACGTCAAGGCCGGGATCAGGACCGCCGTCCAGCAGGGCGGTGGTCCCGGTGGCGGCGGCGGTGGCATCCAGTTCATGGTGCAGGGACCCGACCTGACGCAGCTCGAAATCTACAGCGAGGCCCTGCGCGAGAAGGCGCTGGCGATTCCTGGCCTGGTCGATGTGGACACGACGCTCAACGCCGGCAAGCCGGAAGTGTCGGTCTACCTCGATCGCCCGAAGGCCGCCGATCTCGGCGTCTCGGTCGCCGATGCCGCCGACGCCATCCGCCTGTTAGTCGCTGGCGACCAGGTGACGACCTTCAACGACGCCGGCGAACAGTACGAAGTCCACCTGCGCGCTGAAGAAGTGAATCGCAGCACGACCGAAGCCATTGCCGGCCTGCCGGTGCCGTCATCGCGGCTGGGGATTGTCAGCCTCGACAACATCGCCTCGTTCACGCGCGGAGATTCGCCGGCCACCATCAGTCGCATGGGCCGCCAGCGGCAGGTGACACTGAACGCCAACATGTTGCCCGGTACGTCGCAGGGCGCGGCCCAGGAACAGATCGCCGCCGCGGCCGCGGACTTGAACTTCGGTTCCGAGTATCGCGCCGACTTCGTGGGCCGTTCGCGCGAGCTGAATCGGACGGCGACCGCGTTTCTGACCGCGATCGCGCTGTCATTCATCTTCATGTACCTGATCCTGGCCGCGCAGTTCGAGTCGTGGCTGCATCCGGTGACCATCCTGCTGTCGTTGCCGTTGACGCTGCCGTTCGCGTTGCTGTCATTGATCATCTTTCAGCAGTCACTGAACATCTTCTCGGGCCTCGGCCTGCTCGTGCTGTTCGGCGTCGTGAAAAAGAACTCGATCTTGCAGATCGACCACGCGAACCAATTGAAAGCAACCGGCATGAACACCCACGACGCGGTCATTCAGGCGAGCCGCGACCGGTTGCGGCCCATCCTGATGACGACGCTGGCGTTTGTCGCGGGCATGGTTCCGCTGGTCGTCTCACAGGGCGTCGGCGCCGCCACCAACCACGCCATCGGCTGGGTCGTGATCGGCGGCCAGACCATGGTGCTGCTGGTGACGCTGCTGGTGACGCCGGTGGCGTACTCGTTGTTCGACGAGCTGCAGGGCGAGCGCGTGTTCGCGCGTGGCTGGAACTGGTTGCGCTCCAAAGGCCCGTCCCAGAATCCCGTCACACCGTTGTAGAGTTGCCCTCATGACACAACTGCCGGATGCCGCCCGGGCCGAGCTGACGACCAATGGCCGCCTGCGCGCGGCCCTGAACTACAGCAACACCCTTCTGATTTCGACACGCGGCACGGATCCCACGGGAGTGGCCCCCGACCTGGCGCGCGAGCTCGCCAGGCGGGCCGGGGCATCGGTCGAATTCATCGGCTACGCCAACGCCGGCCTGGCCGCGGATGCCGCCGCCACCGGCGCCTGGGATGTGGCGTTCATTGGTGCCGAGCCGCAACGCGCCGGCGAGATCGCCTTTTCACCCGCCTACGTGGAGATCGAGGCGAGCTACCTGGTTCCGGCCGGCTCTCCATTGCTGCGCATCGACGATGTCGATCGCGACGGCATTCACGTAGCCACGGCGGCGCGAGCGGCCTACACGTTGTTCCTGCAGCGGACGCTGCGCCACGCCGCACTGGTCGAGGCCGAAGGCCTGCCTGGTGCCTTCGCGCGGTTCGTCGAGATGAAACTGGATGCACTGGCAGGACTCAAGCCGAACTTGGTCGCCGATGCCGGGAAATTGCCCGGTGCGCGCGTGCTCGAGGGGCGCTTCACGGCGGTGCAGCAATCCATGGGCGTGCCGAAACATCGCGTCGCCGCGGCGAGTTACCTGGCAGGCTTCGTGGCGGAGATCACCACGTCTGGCCTGCTGCGCGACTTGATTTCGCGCCATCGCGTGGACGGGCTTGCCATCGTGCGCCGGTGAAAACCCCCGGCGCCGATCCGCCTGACCGTCCCTCCTGACGTGCCGGTCGCTTGCGGATGAGCCTAGCCGACCGGCAACACCTTGCCCCGTCCGCCGCGGCTGGCCAGGCCGCCTTTGCGGCCTGCGCTGCGCGCCTCTTCGACGGACCATTGACGGGCGGTACCCTTGGCATGGGCCGCGCGGCCGCCCTTGCCGGCAATCTCTCGCTGTTTGTCCGCGGCCATCGCCGCAAATCCCCGGCGTGTTTTTCGCGTTTCGAACATGGTAGCTCCCTGGTTAAATGACGGTTACCGGACCAGCGGAATCACCGCAGGCTGGCGATGCGGTTGACCCGTTCGTGCGCCGCCCACTCGCGAGCGTGTTCGCAGTCCCGGCAGCGCACGGCGAAGGGCAACGCCCGCAGGCGCTGCTCCGTGATCGCGCGCTGGCACCCGACGCATTGGCCGTAGGTCCCGCCGTCGAGGCGCGCCAAGGCGGCATCCAGCAGGCGCAGCATTTCGGCATTCATCTGGATCAGCGCGAAGGCGACGTCCTGTTGAGTATTGACCGCCGAGGTCTCGCCCTCGTCGAGCACGGCGTGGTCATGGCCAGCCAGGTCGGCGCGGGCCTCGTCAATGCCGTGCTTGACGCGACCGAGAATCTCGTCCCGGCGGGCCGTCAGCATGCGCTTCAGTTCGGTGTCTCGGTCGGCCGCGTGTCCCGGTGTCCCGAGCGCGATGCGCGACTTGTGTCCCCGCGTGGCGGCCATGGTGGCTCCTCTTGTCAACACGGTAGAGGACCAACCCGCCCATAGACAAATAGGTAATGTGTTGGCGCCGGTTCGAGAATACCTATAGGTGTCGGCTCGCCCGCCTACTTGAACAGACCGTCGCGCGCCGCTTCGGTGATGGCCAGCACCCCGGGGTGTTTCAGTCGCCGTTCGGCCGAGATCGCGTAGTAGTGTTCCCGGACCGAACCGGTCAGGCCGATGGCGCGCACACCGTAGAGGCGACCGATATCCTTCGCGATGACGACCGGTGCGGGAAAGACCGCACCGATATCGAGCGCGAACGTCTTCATCAGCGCGGTGTCCTCGAACTCCGCGACGATCCGCGGCCGCAGTCCGTTGGCGTCGAACCAGGCGTTGAGGCCGCGGCGGACCGCGGTGTCGACCGAGGGCAGCACCATCGGCACCTCCTGCAGCGACTCAGGGAAACGCCGGCGCAGCCGCGACGCCAGGGCCGCGGGTGCGAAAAACGCGGTGTCGGATTCGCCCAGCAGGTGATTGAACACCTTCACGCGCAGGTGGGGGGGCGCCGGGGAATCGGCAATCACGAGGTCGAGCGCATGCAGCGCCAGTTGCGCGACCAGCTGTTCGACGCTGTCCTCCCGGCACACGAGGTGCAGTGGCACGGGCAGGTGGGCGGTCGGACGCAGCAGGTGGCAGACGATCAACTTCGGCACGGCGTTCGCCACGCCGATCGCCAGCTGCAAGGGCCGGCCCGTCGGCCGGCCGCGCAAGGTTTCAACCAGCTCGCGACCGATGCCAAAGATCTCGTCGGCGTGCCGATGGACGATGCGGCCGGACTCGGTCAGCGCCAGCGTTCGGCCCTGCCGCTGCAACAGCCGTTCGCCCAGTGATTCCTCCAGCAGGCGGACCTGGGCGCTGATGGTCGGCTGCGACAGGCGCAGCTTGGCGGCCGCTTTCGACACCCCGCCTTCCTGGACCACGGTCCAGAAATACAGCAGGTGATGGTAGTTCAGCCAAAGCGACGGCTCGGTGGGACTCATAATCGATTCAGTCTACGTCCACCGACTCGCTGGTGGCCTGCTCACACCCGTCCGCCCTTCGGCACCGGCCGCCTGAGCAACGACGCGCCGATGCCGATGGCCAGTAACGCGAAGATAATGCCGAGCGACCAGCTGATGGGGAACTTGCCGCCGAACAGGTCGTTCAGCCACACCATCTTCAAGCCGACGAAGATCAGGATGCAGGCCAGCGCGTACTTCAGCAGGTAGAACCGGTCGATCGCCCCGGCCAGCATGAAGTACATCGCGCGCAGCCCGAGAATCGCGAACACGTTCGAGGTGAAGACGATGAAGGGCTCCGCGGTGATGGCGAAGATCGCCGGCACCGAGTCGACCGCGAAGATGATGTCGCTCAGCTCGAGGAACAGCAGCGCGACCATGAGCGGGGTGGCATGCCACCGGCCGTTCAACCGCACCAGGAAGCTCTGCCCGTGGAGTTCGGGGGCAATCGGCATCACCCGCCTGAACAGGCGGACCACCGGGTTCTTGTCGGGGTCCACCTTCTGTTCCGGCGCAAACAGCATCTTGACGCCAGTCAGCAGCAGGAAGATGCCGAACAGCAGCACGACCGCGGAATATTGCATCAGCACCGAGCCAAGCGCGATGAAGATGGCGCGGAACACCAACGCGCCGACGATGCCGTAGAACAACACGCGATGCTGGTATTTCTGCGGAATGCCGAAGTAGGCGAACACCAGGACGAACACGAAAATGTTGTCGACCGCCAGCGATTTCTCGACGACGTAACCGGTCAGGAACTCGAGACCGATGCGGGTGCCTGTTTCGGCGCCAAAATTGGCCGAGGCGTACGCGTAGAACCCATAGTTGAACAGCAGGGCCACGGTGACCCAGACCACCGACCAGGCCAGCGATTCGCGGAACGTGACGACGTGGGCCTCACGATGAAAGACACCGAGGTCGATTGCGAGCAGGACCAGCACGAACGCCATGAAGGCGGCGTAGAACGACCAGTACTCGGCGAACGGAAACAGGACATCCACTGCGCGATAACCTCGTGAGATGAATCAGGGGTAGGTGGCGCCACTGGCGGTGGCCAGGGCGCCGGAGTGGCACGCCGCCGTCAGGCTAGCGTCGCTGACGCCCCGAATGGGTGCGCCAGTCGTGGAGCGTGTCGACCGCCCGCGCCACCGCACGGGCGGCGCGTTCAGCCGTCCGGTCGATGACGGCGCCGGGGTTCGCGTCGATGTCCTCGACCACGATCTGGCGCCGGGATCCACTGAGCTGTAACGACACGCGGCAGTGCTT
>CAMBHC010000197.1 GCA_945866285.1 Candidatus Sulfopaludibacter sp. SbA3
GGCCTGCGCGATCTTGCCCGACAGCAACTTGCTGAGATCGACCGGGCTGAGGCCGCCGAGACCACCGACGCCGACCATGGCGGTGGCCAGGCTGGCGTTCTTGTAGTCAGCCGGGGTCGCCAGCGAGGCACCACCTTGGGCGTACGCCGTGAACAGGATCTGATCGTTCTTGAAGTCAGTGGGCTTCAGCCAGACTTCCACACCATTCGACAACGTCAGCACGGTAGCGCCCACGTCCGCCACCTCGCGGCGCGAGGCGACCTTGCCGGCCGGCGGTGTCTTCTCCACCAGCGCGCGCCCCGACGTGCCATCGGCCCAGCGCTCCACTGGCGCCGCACTGGCGCGGATGATGGCGTTGCGCAGCATGTCGGGTGACGGTGGCGGGGTGTTCTTCTTCTCTGGCGCGACACCCAGCACCACGCGGTTCTCGTCGGTGATGAGGCCCTTCGCCAGGGCCGACGCTTCAGCCGCGGTCACCGTCGGCAGATACGTGGACGCGATCCGGTATTCGAACTCGATTCCCGGAATCGGCTCCTGCTCGAGGAAGTGACGCACGTACTCGTTGGCGTAGCCCGGATTCTCGGAGGTGCCGCGCTCCTTGAAGGCGCGCTCGTAACCGGCCAGCAGTCCGGCCTTGGCGCGGTTCAGTTCCTCGTCCGAGAAGCCGAATTGCTGCATTCGCTTGGCTTCGAGCATCAGCGCCGCCAGGCCCTCGGTGATCTGGCCTTCGGGCACCGCGGCTTCGATCTCGAACAGTTCCAGCGTGCGGCCAATGCTGCTGCCGCCCGCCTGCGCACCGAGGAACGGCGCGTTGGGCCGGCGCGAGATCTCAGCCAGGCGCAAGTTGAGCATTTGCGACACCAACTGCTCCACCAGCGACTTGCGATAACCGCGCACAGTGTTGTCGGTTTCCACCTTGCCCTTGAAGGCCATCGAAACCGTGTAGCCCTGCGCTTCGGGGTCGGTGGACATGCTGATCAACGTGTCCTTGTGACCCGGCACGCTGGCATCCACAGACGAGGCCGCGCCCTTGGCCGCAGGGATCACCCCAAAGCGCTTCTGGATCAACGCCTCGGCCTCAGCGACCGGCAGGTCCCCGACGACGACGACGGCCATGTTGTCGGGCCGGTACCACTTTTGATAGAAGGCCAGCAAGCGTTCGCGTGGGGCGTTCTTCAACACCTCGGGCAGGCCAATCGGCAGGCGATCGGCGTAACGCGACCCCTGGAAGATCACCGGTAGTTGCTTGTCGGTCAGCCGCGAACCGGCGCCAAGCCGGCCGCGCCATTCCTCGAGCACGACACCGCGTTCCTTTTCCACTTCCGCGGGCAGCAGCGACATACCGGCGGCAAAGTCGTGGAGCACCAACATGCCGCGATCGGCATAGCCCGGACGATCCGTGGGGATGTCGAGCATGTAGATGGTCTCGTCAAACGACGTCGAGGCATTGACGTGCGGGCCGAAGCGCGCGCCGATGGTCTCGAGGAACGACACCAATTCGCCCGGCTTGAAGTTCTCGGAGCCGTTGAACGCCATGTGCTCCAGGAAATGCGCCAGGCCGCGCTGGTCAGGGTCTTCCTGCAGCGAGCCGACGTTCACGGCCAGCCGCATCGACACGCGATTGGCGGGCCGGCTGTTCTGCCGGATGAAATAGCGGATGCCGTTGGGCAATCGGCCCGATCGCACGGCCGGATCGACTGGTAAGGGCCGATCGAGGGCCAGGTCCGCCGGCACAGCCGCCGGTGGTGCCGCCACCTGCGCGCGCGGAACGGCGATCAGCGCCACGACCATCAGTGCCAACGCGACGATTGCAGAACTCACGCGACCCATCCGACTCTCCCTCTTGGCACAATAGGCACCGTACGCACCCACGGCACCCATTACTATTCCTTAATGCGCTTAAAGATCAAACGTCTGGATCCGTCGATCGGCCTGCCCGAACCTGCCACCGCCGGCGCAGCCGGCTTCGACCTGGCGGCCTCGATGGACATCGAGATTCCCGCGCGCAGCATCAAGTTGGTAGGGACCGGGCTGGTCATTGCCGTGCCGGACGGCCACTTCCTTGGGATCTTCGCCCGCAGCAGCACGCCGCTCAAGCGCGGGTTGATGGTCGCCAACGGCGTCGGCATTATCGACGCCGACTACTGCGGGCCCGCCGACGAAATCAAGATCCAGTTGCTCAACGTGACGGATCAGCCGGTGAAGGTCAGCAAAGGTGACCGACTCGCCCAGGGCGTGGTGCTCCCCTGCCCGCGCGTGGAGTGGGACGAGGTTACCGAATTGGCCGCTCCGACCCGTGGAGGGTTTGGGTCGACGGGACAATAAACACGGTGCCAGGGTGCCAGGGTGCCAGGGGTGCCACGGGTGCCACGGGTGCCAAACGGTGCCAGGCCGGACATGAGGAAGATTCTGCACATCGACATGGACGCGTTCTATGCGTCCGTCGAGCAGCGCGACAACCCGACGCTGCGCGGAAGGCCGGTCGCCGTGGGCGGCGATCCGACCACCCGCGGCGTGGTCGCGGCGGCCAGCTACGAAGCGCGCACATTCGGCGTGCGGTCGGCTATCCCCATGTCACGTGCGGTCAGGCTGTGCCCCTCGCTCGTGATCGTGCGGCCTGACTTTCAGAAATATCGCGTAGTGTCGCAGCAGGTGTTCGCGCTCTATCGCGAGGTCACCCCGCTGGTGGAGCCGCTGTCGCTCGATGAGGCCTACCTCGATGTCACCGAGAACAGCTGGGGCGAGCCGCTGGGTGTGAACGTCGCCAAGCGCCTGAAGGCGGCCATCCAGGAGACCACCCGTCTCACCGCCTCGGCCGGTGTCGCCCCCAACAAGTTCCTGGCGAAGATCGCTTCGGGCTGGAAGAAACCAGACGGCCTGACCGTGGTCGCGCCGGAACGGGTGGAGAGGTTCCTGACGGGACTGCCTGTCGATGCGCTGTGGGGCGTGGGCCCGGTCACCGCCGCGAAGTTGCGCGAGCACGGCATCGAGAAGCTCACCGATGTTCGCGCGCGGTCACAGGCTGACCTCGAAGCGGTGGTCGGCCACCTCGCACCGTGGCTGATCGACCTCGCCCACGGACGCGACGACCGTCGCGTCGAACCCAACCGGCCGTCGAAGTCGTCGAGCTCGGAGCGCACCTATGCCACCGACCTGTCGGGGATGAGCGAGATCCGCCAGGAGGTCGAGAAGATGGCGCGCGACGTCGCCGCCTGGCTGCAGACGCGGGCCCTCACCGCGCGCACCGTGACCATCAAGGTGCGCTACGACGATTTCACGACCGTCACCCGCAGCCACAGCACGCCGCAGCTGACCGACGACCCGGAATCGATCATCGCGCGAGCGCTGGCGCTGCTGGCCAGGACCGAAGCCGGCGCGCGGCCCGTCCGCCTGCTCGGCGTCGGCGTGCATAACCTGAGCACCGATGAGGATGCGGCCGACACTTTCACCGGCGAATCACGGTTACCTTTTTAAGCTCGACCCGATCGACCGGCGTCTCGCCGTTCACGGCCACCGCCTCGATCTTCTCGACAACATCGAGGCCGCTCTCGACCATCCCGAACGCCGAGTACTTGCCATCGAGGGCGTCGGCCGTCGCCGTCACGATGAAGAACGACGCGCTCGCGGAATCAGGTTCGGCCAGCCGCGCCATCGACAGCGTCCCCTTCACATGCACCTGGTCGTTGAACTCCGCCTTCATCTGCCGCACGTATTTCTGCTGCGCCTCACCGAGCGGCGCCGTTCGCGTCGGCAGGTGGCCTGACTGGATGACGAAGCCCTTCACGACACGATGAAAGCTCATGCCGTCGTAGACGCCGGCCTGGGCCAGCCGCAGGAAGTTGCGCACGTGGCTCGGCGCCTTGTCCGGCGTGAACGACAGCGTGATCTCCCCCATCGACGTGTCGAGCACGGCGCGATAGCGCGCGAGTTCCTCGACCGTCTCGGTTGAGAACGGCTCCGGCACGTCGACCGGCTTGTCGCGAATGGTGACCGTGTTGACGACGACGCGATCGACGGCGAGGCCGGTGTCGTCCACGGCAGTCTCGGAGATCTTCTGGGCGACGAGAATGCCCTCGTTGACCCGCGCGAAGATCGTGTAACGGCCGTCGAGCCCGGGCTGATCAGAGACGGCGATGAAGAACTGCGTACCGGCGCTGTCGGGTTTGCCGGGGATTTGCGTCGCCGACACCGCCCCGCGCGTCTGCTTCTCGTCGGAGATTTCCGGCTTCAACACATTGAGCCCGCCGCTGCCGTACTTCCCGCGCGCCGCCGGGTCCTTCGTCACCGGATCGCCACCCTGGATGATCCCGAACTTGATCATGCGAAAAAACGTCGTGCCGTTGTAGCCGCCCGACTCCGCCGTCTTGATGAACAGCGCCACGTGGTTCGGCGCGCGATCGGCCAGCAGGTCGAGCACGATGGTGCCAACGCCGGTCTCAATCACCGCCTGCTTGCCCTGAGCGAGCGTTGACGGCGCCTGCGCCGACAATCGCGAGCCGAAGGGGACGAACAACAGCACCACCAGCGTCGCCGCGCGTTGCCAATTCATGGGCGCATTATCCATCCCCGCGTTCGACACCGCAAACTGGCGCGCGCGACGAGCCCGATGCGACAGCGGCCCGCCGACAGTCCCGGTGCACGACTTGGATGGCCCGGCTTCCTCCTTCGCCAAGGCTACGGCAGCCAACTGTTCGATTTCGACCACGTGTGACGCCGATGTCCGTTCCTGTTATGCTGTCTCCGGCAAGCGGGCTCCTTCTCTTTCGTCCTCGCTTGACTTGCCAGACCAAGCAGCATGTACGAGGACTACTACGGATTCGTTCAACCGCCGTTCAGCCTGACGCCGGATCCGCGGTTTTTGTACCGCAGCGAATCCCACGACGTCGCCTTGCAACAGGTGTGGCAAGCGATTCGTCGCAAAGAGGGCTTCATCGTCCTGACCGGCGACATCGGCACGGGCAAAACCACGCTGTGCCGCACGCTGCTCGAACAATTTGACCAGACCACCTTCACGGCGCTGATTCTCAACCCATTCCTGTCGGTTGAAGAGCTGCTCCGCGAGGTGTTGCTCAGTTTCGGCGTGGTCTCGAAGGACGCGCTCAAGTCGGGCCGCCTCGCGACCGCGAGCAAGCACGAACTGATTCGCACCCTCCACGACTTCCTGCTCTCGCTGGTGCCGCTGCACGGCAGCGCCGTGCTGATCATCGACGAGGCGCAGCACCTGTCGGCTGACGTGCTCGAGGAAATCCGCATTCTCTCGAACCTCGAGACCAACGACCAGAAGCTGCTGCAGGTCGTGATCGTCGGGCAGCTCAACCTGCTGGAACTGCTGCACAAGGCCGAACTGCGGCAGTTGGATCAGCGCATTTCGATCCGCTGCTCTTTGAAGGCGCTGACCCGAGAGGAAGTGGAAGCCTACGTCACCCACCGGCTGTGGGTGGCGCGCGGCTCCACGTCGGTGTCGTTCACGCCAAAGGCGTTCGACCTGGTCCACGCGCTCTCCGGCGGCGTGCCGCGCGTGATCAACCTGCTCTGCGACCGCGCCCTGATGGTCGCGTGCGAAGCCCAGAGCAGCCGCATCACCGAGGAACAAGTGGTGGCGGCCGCGGCGCAGATTGGCCTTGAGGTTCCCAAGGGCAAGGTCCGGGGCGAGCGCGCGGCAGCGGCCCCCCGAT
>CAMBHC010000198.1 GCA_945866285.1 Candidatus Sulfopaludibacter sp. SbA3
GGCGCCAGTTGTGCGACGTCGGCATTTCCCTGCGACGCGACCGCGACGACCTCGGGCACCACCGACTGGATCTGCTCGAGCGTCAGGCCGCCCGGCCGGCGCATCACCGGTGGATCGACCGTGAAGTCAACAATGGTGGATTCAAGACCGATGTCGGTCGGGCCGCCGTCGAGCACGATGTCAATCCGGCCGTCGAGGTCTGCCATCACGTGCGCGGCGGTGGTCGGGCTGGGGCGTGAGAAACGGTTGGCACTGGGCGCAGCGACCGGCACGCCGGCCATTTCCATCAGCGCCCGCGCGACGCGGTGCGAGGGGACGCGTAGGGCCACGCTCGGCAAGCCCGCCGTCACGCTGTCGGGAATCTGCGGCTGCTTCGGCAGGATGATCGTCAATGGGCCGGCCCAGAACGCCAGCCCGAGTTTCCGCGCGGCCGGCGGCACGTGCGACGCGCACATCGACAGTTGCCCGATGTGAGCAAGATGAACGATTAGCGGGTCGGTGGCCGGACGGCCCTTCGCTTCAAAGATTCGCGCGACGGCGTCACCATCAAGCGCGTTGGCGCCGAGTCCGTACACCGTCTCTGTGGGAAATGCGACCAGGCGGCCGGCACGCAAGGCTTGTGCGGCCTGCTCGAGCACGGCCGGATCAGGCTGCGCCGGGTCGACTTGCAGTACGCGGGTTGTCATTGGCTTGGCAACTTCAAGACATCAGTGCCAATCAGCAGTTGAATCACGCGACTGTAGCTTCGCACACCTTCGTCCACGCCCTGCGACTTCAGCATCTGATCGTAGGTAGACCACGCCATGCGTTCGACCGGTCGCACGAGCGCCTTGAGGCGTTGCCGGATGGCTTCCTGGTCCTGGCGCGGGCCGGCCGCGAGCTTCTCCAGCACCAATCGCTGCGTCACCGGCTGCAACTGGTTCGCCGACTCCGAGACGAGATCCAGCCACACGCTGTACTCAGCGGCTGGCCCGGCGCGTAACGCCGCGAGGTAGCCGACGAAGCTGGCATCTGATTCCGGCGCGAAGCCGGACAGGTGCGCCCACTCGTGCGCCAGCACCGCTGGGCGCTCGGGGCCCGTCAGATCCGGGTTGAGCAAGGTCTCCAGGAAGAACGGCGCGAGTTGCCCGCTGACGCCAGCGGCGCGATAAAACGGCGACAGGATCGACGTCTTGGGATGCGCGACCCGCGTCGGACTGGGGCGGCCCAGTTCGCGCTCGACCTGGTGCAGCGCGTCGCTAAGCGCGGTCGGCCACTCGTGAATCGACGGAAAGCCCTCGGCATGTGCCGCAGCGTGCGTCTTGTTCGCTTCGCGGACCGCGTGCTCCGCGAGCAACCGCACCGCCTGTGGCGTGATGCGCGAATCGTCAAACGCGACCTGCGACTCAATCGTCGGCCGCGCGTAATTGAGTCCCCAGGCGCCGAGGAACCACAGGTACACGATCGATGCTCCCGACAGCGTCGCGAACAATCCGCGCCCAATCGGCTTGATCGACTTCTCGCGACGCACCCGGCGGAGCCAGAAGGTCCACGCCCCGATGGTGACCGCGACCAGGAGCGCCAGCGTGAGATCGAAGAGCGCAATCGGCGACCGATTCGACAGCGCGGTGAGATTGCCCTGGATAAACGGATATAACCCGCGCGCGTAGTACCGCTCCACGGTTGGCGCGGAGGGCGGCGCCAGCGCCATGATCGCGGCGACCGCGATCAGCGTGAGTTTAATGAAGGTCTTGGCGAAGGGTTTCTTCACGATTGGCTCGCCAACCGTAGCTCAGGTCTTCCTGAGCGAAGGTTGGTCGGGATGCCGAGATTCGAACTCGGGACCTCCTGCACCCCAAGCAGGCGCGCTACCAGGCTACGCTACATCCCGTCCACTACGAGCTGACGGTCTTGCGGGGTTCAAACGATGAGCGCCCCTCTGGGGCGGCCAGCGAATACTTGATTCTATTTTCTCTTGGCGGCTTTCGCCACTGTCTTCTTTTTCTCGGCCGGTGATGGCGGCACCAATTCCAGTTCCGCCGCCTCGACGCCGTCTTTCGCAAGGATCTGCAGAATCGATTGCAGACCCGACTTCACGTCCCGCAGGCCGTCCCGAACGCGGTCGCCGACAACCTCTTTCACCAGGACCGCCGCGCCGCTATCCTCGCTGGCACTCTTGAGGTCGCCGTCCTCAAGCAGGCGCCGACGTGCGCCAGACAGCGTCAGGCCTTCCTCGAACACCAGCCGCTTGATTCGGAGGACCAGTTCCACGTCAGGCCGCCGATACAGGCGCGGGCCGCCGCCCTCAGGGACCTGGCCGATTTGCGGGAATTCCGCTTCCCACGACCTCAGAACGTAAGGCTGAACCTGCACCACTTCGCAGACGTCCGCGGCCTTGAAGAGCTCGCGCTTGGGTGCAGCCATCGAGGCAATATCCAGCCGGGAGTATAGCACGCAGCCTTAGCGGCCCGACCGCTTGGGCCCTTGCTTGGACCGCGATTTCTTTGACAACTTCGGCTGGGCGGCGCGCGACTTCTGCTTCGCTGACACGGGCTTCCCCTTCGTCTTGCCACGACGGGCCTTGTCCGCCGTCGTCTTGGCGAAGGCGGAGGGCGATTTATCCCATGCGCCCTTGTTCTCGGCGCCCTTGTTCTCGGCCCGCTTCTTTGACTGACTCGCCTCTTTCTGGCGATCGTGAGTCGTGCGCGAAGACCCCGGGCCCTTGCGGACCGGGCTGCGCCGCTCAGGCGCCCGCTCGCGCGCGGTCTTCCGGACGTCGCCGCCACGCTGTTCGGCGCGACCGCGAATCTGAATGCGAATCGGCGCGCCGATAAATCCGTACTCTTCACGGAGACGATTCTCGAGGAACCGTTCGTATGAGAAGTGCAGCTTGGTGAGGCTGTTCGTGAACAGGATGAACGTCGGCGGTGCCACGGCCGCTTGTGAGGCGTACATCACTCGCATGTTCCGCCGCGTCGCCGTGACCGGCGGCGCGGCGCCCGTGGTTTTCTCGATGAACCGATTGAGCTCGCCCGTCGGCACGCGCTTGCGAGTGGCGGCGTAGACCTTGTCCACGAGCTCGAGCAGTTTCGGCGTGCGCTCGCCGGTCGCCGCCGAGATGTGGATGATGGGCGCAAAGTCGAGGAACTTCAATTGATAGCGCAGGTTCTCGTCGAAGATCTTCGCGGCCTCGGAGCCCTGCTCTTTCATCAGGTCCCACTTGTTGGCGGCGACAATCACGCCGCGGCCCGCGTCTTTCGCGGCGCCGGCGATCGCGCCATCCTGATCGGTGGGTCCCACGGTCGCGTCGATCACCAGCACGACGACGTCGGCGCGTTCAATGGCGCGCTTGGCCAGCATGACGCTGAGCGTTTCAACCTGGCCCGACTTCGAGACCTTGCCCGGCTTGCGAATACCGGCGGTGTCGACAATGCGGAACTGGCGGCGGTGCCACATCAGCACCGAGTCGACCGAGTCGCGCGTGGTGCCCGGCATCTCGGACACGATCATCCGCTCCTCACGAAGCAGGCGGTTGACCAGCGACGACTTGCCGGCATTGGGACGACCGACAATCGCAATCGCGGTCTCGCTCTTGATGTCGTCGGCGACCTCGGCCTCGTCCGCACCGGGCTCGACGTCCAACGGATCGACAGCGCGCGACTTCACCTGCGGCAGGACCTTGACCACGACTTCCAACAGGTCGCCCACCGCTTGTCCATGCTCGGCGCTGATTTCGACGACGGACTCGAAGCCCATGCGATAGAGCTCAAGCGCGCCGTCCTTGCCGCGACGATCATCCATTTTATTGATGGCCAGGATCACGGGCACGCCGGTGTTGCGAACCGCCGCCGCAATCTGCTGGTCGCCGGGGATGAGTCCCTCGCGGCCATCGACCACGAAAATAATGAGTTCGGCGGATGCGAGCGCGCGCTGGCCGCGTTCGACCACCAGCTCGTGCAGCGGATCCTCGCTGGCGCCAAACAGGCCGCCGGTGTCGGTCAAGTCAAACCGCGCATCGCCCCAGGTCACTTCGTGCGTGATGACGTCACGGGTCGTTCCAGCGATGGCGGTCACGATTGACCGCCGGGCACCGCTCAACCGATTGAATAGGGTTGACTTACCGACGTTGGGGCGGCCAACCAGCACGACTCTGGGCAAATGCTTGTGCGACACGATTTCCTCTATCTTACAGGTTTAAAAGGGCTTGCGCGGGCTACTGCGGTGCAGGGCTGCACCGGACTGCGGATAAATGCATCCAGACAAAGCACTTATCCGTTTGACAGCGTAAGTGCCCTGATTTAAGCTATTTACACTGATCGAAGAGCGATCAGGCAGCATGATCAAGGTCGACATCGTGAACGACGTCTCCCGGGCGGCAGACGTCACCAAAGTGAAGGCCGAGCTGGCCGTCGATGCCGTATTTGAAGCGATGCGTCACTCGATGCAGCGCGGCGAACGCATTGAACTGCGTGGGTTTGGCGTGTTTCAGGTCAAGCCGCGGAAGCGCGGGATTGGCCGCAATCCCCGCACGGGCAAGGAAGTACGTATTCCTCCTGGCCGGACCATCCGCTTCAAGCCCGGCAAGGAACTGCAGAACATCGGTTAAGTCTTCGTGTACCCACCCAACCATGGGCGGCTCTGGGTGCAACTCACCCTCCTCGCCGCCACCCTCGTCACCACGACACTGGTCGGCGGGTGCCATTACTACAGCTTCGCCACCGACCTGTCCACGGTCAACGATGCGGCGACGAGCGCGACGCCGCCGGTCCTGTTTTCCGACCCGCTGTTCTGGCTTCGCGGCCTCTGGTATAGCCTGACGATTCTCGCCATTCTGGGTTGCCACGAGATGGGGCACTACCTCGCGTGCCTGCGCTACGGCGTGGATGTGACGCGGCCATATTTCCTGCCCGCGCCGTTGCCGCTCACCGGCACGCTCGGCGCGTTCATCCGCATTCGCTCGCGCATCCCCAATAAGATTGCGCTCTTCGACATCGGCATCGCGGGGCCCCTCGCGGGCTTCGTGGTCGCGGTGCCCGCGTTGTTCATCGGCCTGTGGCTGTCGCGTGTGGATCGGCTGCCGGCCGATGCCTCGAACTTGATGGAACTGGGCGAGCCGCTGTTCTTCCGCTTCGCGGCGTGGCTCGTCTGGGGCGACGTCGCCGACGGCTACACCATCAACATGCATCCGATGGCATTCGCCGCCTGGTTCGGCCTGCTCGCGACCGCGCTCAACCTGTTTCCCATTGCGCAGCTCGATGGCGGCCACATCTCCTATGCGGTGTTCGGGCGCCGCTCGACAGCAATCACCATCGTCATGATCGGCGTCGCCATCGGCCTGACCTTCATGTCCTCGAGCTGGATCGCCTGGACCGTGTTGCTCGTCGTCATGATCGTGACGATGGGCCCGCGGCATCCGCCGACGCTGGACGAGGACGAGCCGCTCGATCGCGGACGCCTGGTCCTCGCCGCCGTTGCGCTGGTGGTGTTGATCGTGTGCTTCACCCCGGCCCCGATCGGTCCGTTCATCGGCGCCCCCTAGTCACAGCATCGACAACGGGTCGACGTCGACGGCGATCGCCTTCGTGCCCTTGGTCAGGCGCGACAGCGACAGTTGCAGGCTCTCGCGCATCGCCTTGCGGCTGGTCCCCTTCAGGAACAACTGGACGCGATGTTCACCGCGCAGCCTCGT
>CAMBHC010000199.1 GCA_945866285.1 Candidatus Sulfopaludibacter sp. SbA3
GAACAGCCAGCGATGGCAGTCGCGGATGTCGCCGGCGCCATACGCCTGCGACACCAGCGTGTCGAGTCCCAGCAACACGCCCATCCCGAAGATCGCGAAGGCGATGTGCATGGCGGCGCCGACGCCAACGGCGCTGATCGCCTCGGGACCGAGCGGCCCCACCATCAGCGTGTCGACCACGCCCATGGTCATCCAGCCGAGTTCGGCCATCACCACGGGGACGGCGAGGCGGAGCATCGGGACCAGTTCAGAGCGAAGGGAGGCGCGCACGGGAATCTTCAAGCTTACGGTAGGATGGGCGCCGGAGCTAGCCATGCGAAACAGAGTCGGTCCGGCTAACGCCGGACGCCACATCGGGAAAGCCGGACGCCACATCGGGAAAGCCGGACTCTACATCGTCGTCTTCGCGCTCGGCTTGTCGGTCGCCGTTCAAGCCCAGTTGGGCAACACGCCCGGCTCCGGCTTCACCACCATCATCGGCAGCGCCATGCGCTACGTCATAGCCTACGAGCAGAAGTTTACGCTCCTTGCTGCCGACGAAACGTATGTCCAGGAGCTGCAGCGTCCGCCCAATCCCGGTGACAACTTGAGCCGCACCAACCCCGGCGGCGGCATGCGTGCCGGCGGTGCCATGAGCCGCCTCGTGATCAAGTCGGACTTTCTGCTCGTGCAACTGGGGGGCGACGGCGAAGGCTGGATGCCGTTTCGTGATGCCTACGAAGTGAAGGGCGCCAAGGTCCGCAACCGCGAGGAGCGGCTCTTGAAGCTGTTCCAGGGCGACGACAAGGAACGGTTCGAGAAGGCAGCGAAGCTCAACGAGGCGACCGCCAGCCACAACCTGGGCAACGTCGCGCGCACCATCAACATCCCGACGCTGGCCATGATGTTCCTGCATCCACGCGTCAACGAACGATTCGAGTTCACAGACGAGGGAGAAGAGACCATCGCCGGTCGCGTGCTGCGGCGCGCGGCCTATCGCGAAGTGGCGCGGCCCACGCTGATCAAGACCACCCGCGGGCGCGACCTGGCGCTGACCGGACACATCTGGATCGATCCGTTCACCGGCACGGTGGTGAAGACCGACCTGAACGCCGCCGATCCCGCAGTGCGCTGCGCGATCACCGTGACCTACCGCAAGGATGACGCGCTGGATTTCTGGGTGCCGTCCCAGATGGACGAGTACTACAAGGCGGCGCTGAGCCTGGACGAAGTGCTGGCGACGGCCACCTACTCGAACGTCCGGCGCTTCCTGAAGCCGTCAGTTAATTAGCCATAGAGGACACCGAGGGTGTCCTCTGTGGCCTCTGTGGTTGCATTATGGGGTCGGCAGGGGCGGCATCTTGTCCTTCGGGAGCCGCGGCAACTTCTCATCTCTCATCGCCAGGTGGTAGACCGCCGCCGCAATCACCATCGCCGACTGCTGGGCATCGTCTTCGATGACGCGCTCGAACGTGTCGAGGTTGGTGTGCCAGGTGTGTGAGTTGTACTCGATCGGATCCTGCGACACGCCAATGCCGGGCAGGCCCGCTTCGTTGAACGACGTCGAGTCCGTGCCGCCGCGACGGCGGCTCTCTGTGGCGCTGACGCCGAAGAAACCGTTGTCGGCGAAGGGCTTGGTGGCGCCGCTCAGGATGGCAGCGGCCTCGGCGGGACCGAACACCGACATGCCGCGCGCGCGGCCCGTGCCGCCATCGATGTTGAAGTAGCCGGCGAAGTTGGCGTGCTCCGGTTTCGGGTTCTCGACCATGCCGAAGTGTTCCTTCACATACGCCTGCGACCCGAGCAGGCCCTGTTCCTCACCGCCCCACAGTGCGACGCGAATGGTGCGGCGCGGCTTGACGCCGAGGGCGTTGAGAATGCGGATGGCCTCGAGCATGGTCGCGCAGCCAATCGCGTTGTCGGTGGCGCCGGTCGCCGAGTGCCACGAGTCGATGTGGCCGCCGAGCATCACCACTTCCTGGGCCTTGTCGGTGCCGGGGATCTCCGCGATCACGTTGTAGGCCGTCGCGCCCTCGGGATAGCTCTTATTGACGATGTTCATCTCGAGCTCGACGGGGGTGCCATCGGCCATGATGCGCGAGAGGCGGCCGTAGTCTTCATTGCGCATCACGACGGTCGGAACCGCCTTGGTGAGATCGAACGTGCGGTTGTTGAAGGCGCGGATCTGGCCGTGCTCGCGGCCGGCGTCGTTGACGCGGCCGGCAGCGCCAGCCGTGACCAGGAACTGATCAACCTGTTCGGCGACCTGTCCCGCGGGAACGACGTTGGGGTTGGGCGGCGCGGGAGGACCACCGCCGCCGGGGAAGCCGCCGCCGGAGGGTGCGGTACCGTCGTACTGCGCGCGGACGTCATTGTCCTCGCGACGCTTCTGGGGCGTGAGAATCGTGACGCGCACCGGCGTGGCCGCCCCGACCATCACGAACTTGCCCTTCACCTTCGCGGTGTTGTCGGCGAAGAACCTGGTCAGCACCTCTTTGGTCGGCTGGTTCGGCACGATGAGCTGAACCGCCTGCGCGGTGACCGGTCCGTTGGTGCCCGGCGTCCACGCCAGCGCTTCGGTCACCAGTGAATCCTTCACGGGCGCGGTGACGTGCACCGAGAGCTTCTCGTTCACCCAGCCCGGATGGCCGAACGACCACGGCTCGAGGTGCGCGTTCTTCAGTCCCCACGCGGTGGTTTCTTTCACCACCCAGTCCTGCGCCGCCTTCAGGTTCGGCGAGCCGGTGAGGCGCGGACCGTAGACGTCGGTCAGGAAGTGCAGGGTGCGGAGAATCTGGGAGTTGTCCGTCGCTTCACGGCGGATCTTCCATTGAATGTCCTTATCGATCTTGTCTTGCGCGGTCGGTGTGACAACCGACAGGGCAGCGAGGGCAAACGTCAGGCCAAAGGTGGTGTAACGCATGCCGGGCATTCTACAATCGTTAGGTTATGCAGATCGCGAAACCCGCCGTCATGAAGCCCGGTGTCACCCTGGACACCTTGCCCGCTCCGCGTCCAGCCGACCTGGCCGGCAGCGACGCCAGCCGGAGCATTCGCGGCAAGGCGCTGATCATCTGGGACTCCAAGAACCCCGGGAAGAAGCTCGACGCCATCGATACCGACCAGATCACGCCGGCCGCCGACTGCGTGTCGGAAAGCCTGGAGACGCTCGACGAGCGTTGGAAGGCCGGGTCGTTCCGCTACCTGATGGCGGATTTCCGCGCCCGCGTTCACCGCGGCGAGACCTTCGTGATTGCCGGCGATCGCTTCGCCATCGGCAGTTCGCGCGAGATGTCGCCGGCCGGCCTCAAGGCCATCGCTGAAGAAGTCGGCCTCGAGATGGTGATCATCTGCGGCCACAACATGGGCGACATCTTCCGTCGCAACTCGTTCAACCTCGGCCTGCACGTCGTGCAGAGTCCCGAGGCCGTGGCCGACGCGAAGGATGGCGACGAGTTCACGTTTGAAACCGTGACGCGGCAGGTCGTCAACGTCACGCAGGGCAAGACTTACGCGCCCGTGCCGCTCAGCGCGAAGGAAGACGAAATTCGCCAGAGCGGCGGCATCTTTGCCGTTGGCCGGCGCGAGTTCCACTCATCGGTGGCGCGCAAGCCCGAGGTGACCTTCCCGGATGCGACGCTGGCGCGGACCATGTCAACCACCGCGCAGATCGTGTGGGCGCACCGCGTTGACAAGGACGCGGAGGTTGTCCCCGGCGCAACGCTGCGCGTCTACGCTGACCTGCTGCCGGCCTCGGATGGCACTGCGCCCTTCTCGATCCACACCTTCAACCAGATCACCGGCGGCAACTCGATTCTGCCGCGCCAGGCTGCGGTGGCCAACGATCACTTTGTCTTCACCGGCAAGGAAGACGATGACAAGCAGACGGGGATCGGGCGGCAGTTCGCGGCGTTCCACGACATCAAGAAGCCGTACTACGCCACTCCTGGCGATGGCATCTTCCATTTCTATTTCCCGGAACAGGGACTCGTGCTGCCGGGCCAGTTCATCCCCGGTGCCGACTCGCACAGCCGTGCCTACGGGGCGTACGGCGCGGTCGGGATGGGTGTGGGATCGACGACGCTTGGGTTCGGATGGTCGACTGGCTACATCTACTTCACCATGGCGAAGGAGCGTCGCGTCACGTTCCGCGGCAAGCTCAGTCCGTGGGTGACCGGCAAGGACATCGTGCTGGAGCTGCTGCGGCGCTGGGGCGCCCAGCAATCGCAGGGTATGTCGGTGGAACTGGTGGATGCCGACAAGCAGTTGCCAATCGCGTTCCGCAACACCATCGCCAACATGATGGCCGAGGCCGAGGCGCTGAATGGCGTCTTCGCGCCAGACGAGATCACCGCCGCGTGGTATCGCGCGAAGGGAATGCACGAGCTGCCGTATCCGCAGTTTGGTTGCGGTCCCGATGCGAAGTTCGAGATCGACGAAGAGCTGGTGTTGAACGAGATCACGCCGATGATCGCCAAGCCGTTCAGTCCCGGCAACGCGTTCCCCGCCGAAGACGTCGCGCGTGAACGCATCGAGTTCGACAAGGCGATGATCGGCTCGTGCACCAACGGCAGCTACGATGATTTGCTGTCGGCCGCGCTCGTGCTCGTGGCCGCTCGCGCGAAAGGCCTGACCAAGGTGCAGAAGGAACTGGTCGTGTTTCCGGGATCCGGCGGCGTCAAGCTGCTGATCGAGCGGCCGGATCCGCGGCTCGGGGGTGAATCGATCGCCGACGTGTTCCGCGGCGTCGGCGGCCAGATCCGCGCCTCGTGGTGTGGTCCCTGCTTCGGGCAGGGCAGCGATGCGCTCGAGAAGGGCCAGCGCGCCATCACCTCGTTTAACCGCAACTGGCAGAACCGCATGGGCCTCGGCGGCGAAGGTTACCTCGCATCGCCGTCGGTGGTGGCGGCCTCAGCGCTGGCGGGCTACATGGCGCCGCCGACGGAACTCGGATTGCTCTGGGATCCGGAAAAGTACGGAGTGTGAGGGGGCTTGGGGACTTGGGGGCTTGGGGTCCTGGGGAACCAAGCCTCCAAGCCTCCAAGCCAACTTGCAATAAGCTATTCCCCGTGAAAGCTGCTGTCGCGGTCCTGGTCCTCATTCTCACCGCGTTCCCCGCGGCCGAGCAACCGTCGCCCTTGAAGGTGTTCCTCGCGCGCACCGTGGCGGAGTTCCCTGGCAACGCCGGCATCTGGGTCAAGCATCTCACCACCGGTGAAACCGCCGGGGTCCAGGACATCGAGCTGTTCAACAGCGCCAGCGTGATCAAGATTCCGGTGCTGGTGCTGGCGTTCCAGATGGCGGACCGCGGCGAGCTCAAGCTGGACGAGCGGATCACCATCAGGAAAGAAGACATCCGTGGCGGCTCCGGCATTTTCCGCTACCACGATGCCGGCCTGCAGCCGACTGTCCGCGACGTGCTGCTGCAGATGATCATCACCAGCGACAACACCGCGACCGACCTGGTGATTGCCAAGGTGGGCGGCGTGGCGCGCGTCAATGCGTGGCTCAAGGAGGCGGGCTACGCGGACGGCCTGCGCCTGACGCAGACGACCGGTGATCTCTTTGCCAAGTACAACGCCCTCGCGCCGGCTGACGACCTGTCGCGCCGTAGCTTGGCTGACCAGTCGCGAGCGGAGGCGGACAGGAACGGCAAGACCAACGGCGATCGCTCGTATTGGCTCG
>CAMBHC010000200.1 GCA_945866285.1 Candidatus Sulfopaludibacter sp. SbA3
CGGTGCCACCTTCCCCTTGGCCATCCGTTGGTTTGCCGATGGCTCGGAGCAGCCTGCGCGGCAGGGCAGCACCCTGTATTTCCTCAACACCGTTGGCGCTGCCGTCGGCGCGTTGCTTGCGGGCTTCGTCCTGATTCCTCGTCTGGGCAGTGCGTATACGACTTACGTCGGGATGGCGGCGAGCCTGCTCGCCGCAGGGTGCGTGTGGCTCGTCCTGCAGAACTCTGACGAATCGCCTGTAGGGCCGGGACTGAAGTCCCGGCCCTACGAGAAGGGAGCGCCCTCCCCCGTCGCACTCTCCGTCCAGTCCGATCGCGTGTGGCTGCCCGCCGTGGTGCTCGGCCTCTCCGGCTTCGCGTCCTTGCTCCACGAGATCGCGTGGACGCGCATCCTGTCGCTGGTACTCGGGCCGACCACATACGCCTTTGCCGCTGCGCTGGCGGCGGTGATCGCCGGCGTGGCCCTGGGATCAGGCGTCGGCACGTGGCTGGTCAGCCGGACCGGCCGACCGGCCGCATGGCTGGCGTCGACGCTGTCACTGGCGGCCCTGATCACCAGTTGGACCTACTCGCTCGCCGGCAACCAGATCCCGATGATCGTCGCTCGCCAGGTCGCCGGCTCGTCCAGCGTCTTCGACGCATTGCTGGCACAAGGCGCGCTGCTGACTGCGGCGCTCGTGGTGCCGACCGCCGCGTGCCTGGGCGCGGCATTTCCGCTGGCGCTGTCGCTGGCGGCCGACCCGGCCCGCGCCGCCGCATCGCGTTTCAGCCGGATCTACGCCATCAACACCGTCGGCGCGGTATCGGGATCGTTGGCCGCCGGCTTCTGGTTCATCCCCAGGTTCGGACTGCAACCCACACTGTGGACCGCCAGCGGTTGCCTGGTCCTTGCCGCCCTCATCGTCGTAGGCCGTGCCGAGAAATCCTTGACGCTGCGCCTGGCCGGTGGAGCCATGGCGGTGGCGACGACGATCCTGATCGCGGCCAGCCCTGCCTGGGATCGAGAGCTGTTGGCCAGCGGCGTCTACATGTATGCGCCGTATGTGCCGCCCGACCTCGATCTGGCAACGCAATTGAAGGCGGGCACGCTGCTCTACTACCGCGAGGGGGCCTCGGCCACAGTGTCGGTGAAGAAATTGACCGGCACCACGACGCTGGCGGTCGATGGCAAGACGGACGCCTCCAACCGAGGCGACATGCTCACCCAGAAGCTGGTGGCGCACCTGCCGCTGCTCCTGCACGACAACCCGAAAGAGGTCGGCATCATCGGCCTCGGCAGCGGCGTCACCCTTGGCGCCGCACTGTCGCATCCAATCACGCGGGCCGACGTGCTCGAGATCTCTCCGGAAGTGGTGGCGGCCTCGGACTACTTCAAGGCCGAGAACAAGAACGCGCTGGCGGATCCGCGAACGCACCTGATCGTGGGTGATGGCCGGTCGCATGTCCTGCTGGGCCAGCGCAAGTACGACGTGATCATCTCGGAGCCGTCGAACCCGTGGATTGCCGGTGTGGCCGCCTTGTTCACCCAGGAGTTCTTCGCGGCGTCCCGCGACCGCCTGGCTCCCGGTGGCATCATTTGCCAGTGGGCCAACGCCTACAACATCAGCGACGCTGACCTGCGATCGATCCTGGCGACGTTCCGCGCGGTCTTCCCAAACGGCACGGCGTGGCTGGTGGGCGGCGACGATGTGCTGATGGTCGGGTCGCTGGAGCCGCTCGACACCAGGCTCGCCAACCTGGCGCAGCACATGCGACGGCCCGGCATTGCCGAAGATTTGGCGACGGTCGCGGTCACGGACCCATTCGCCATCTATTCGTTGTTTGTCGCGGGCCCTGTGGAACTAACGGAATACACCAAGGGCGCGACGATCTTCACGGACGATGCCTCGCGGTTGGAGTTTTCAGCGCCTCGGGAACTGCACAACCAGAACGCGGGTGAGAACGCAGCGGCGCTGGCCCGGCTGGTCGGTCCCGATGGCGGTCCCGCCGCCATTCGCGAGGCGCGTCGCGGGGCCGGTGCGCACGCCTGGCGCGTGCGTGGCGACATGATGGCCAAGGCTGACGTGTATCAGAAGGCGTACGACGATTACGCGCGCGCCCTCACCATTGACCCAAGGGATCGCGCAGCGCTGTCAGGGTTTGTTCGCATTGCGGTGCTGACCAAGCGTGGCAGCGATGCCATGGCGGTGATTAGGTCGCTGCCAGGAAATAGTGAGTCACGCGACCCCGAGGTGCTGGTCGCACTCGCGAAGCTGATGGCCTCGACGGGGGCGGCCGCCGACGCGGTGGCGATCATTCGCGACGCCACGAGACAGACGCCTGTGCCCGTGGTCGCGCTCGAACAACTGGCGTCACTGCAAGCCGATGCCGGCGATCTGTCCGACCTCGATGTCACGGCGACGACGCTGCGGCAACTGGCGCCGAAGGCGCCGGCCGGCTACTACTACGCCGGCGCGGCCGCGTTCATGCGCGGTGATGCCGAGGCCGCCGTGCGATTCTGCGAGCAGGCCATTGCGTTGGACGCGAGCTACGCGCCGGTCTACGACCTGCTGGGCGCCGCGCAAACCAAGCGGCAGCATCCTGATGAGGCGCGCGCGGCCTTCATGAAGTCGCTGGCGTTCGACGCGCACGACAGCACCGCCTATACCAACCTGGGCGTGCTCGAGTTGGGCCTGGGGCGCAAGGCCGAAGCGGCCCGTCACTTTGCGGAAGCCCTCTGGCTCACACCAGACTCGCCGGTCGCCCGGCAAGGTCTGGCAGAGTCAAAGAGATAGGGTCCGGCTGAAGCCGGACCCTATGCGGCCTGGATCGACAGGCTAACCTTCACGTCATCACCGACGAGGAAGCCGCCGGTTTCAAGCGCGGCGTTCCAGTTCAATCCGTAGTCCTTGCGGTTCAGCGTGATCTCGGATTCAAAGGCCACTTTGTCATTACCCCACGGATCCTTGGCGGCGCCCAGGTAGGTCACCGGCAGTGTGATGGTCTTGGTCACGTCGCGCATGGTCAACTGGCCGGTGACGTCGAACTGCTGGGCACCGCGCGCGGTGACCGACGTGCTCGTGAACGTCAGCACCGGGAACTTCGCCACGTCGAAGAAGTCGGCCGCGCGCAGGTGCTCGTCGCGCTGCGCCTGGTTGGTGTCGATGCTCTTGGTCTGGATCGTGAAGACCACCGACGAGTCGGCCACGGCGTCCGGCGCAAACGTGATGGTGCCCTCAAACTCGGGGAAGCGGCCGCGCACCTTGGTGATCAGGTGGCGCACCTGGAATGCCGCCTCCGAATGAGCGGCGTCGATGGTGTAGGTCTTGTGGGCGGTAGCGATGGCGGTGGTCGTCATGATGGTGTCTCCTGAAGTGAACGTTTGAACAGTGATTGTTTAAACACGTATTAGATGAAAAAAAAGCTTAGGGTTTCTCGCGGACCGCGGCCAGCCCGTCGACGACCGCCCGCAGGCTCTTGTCGCTGACGTGGCCGAGCATTGTGTGCAGTAGTTCGCGCATCGGCTTGTCGAGCTGGTCCACGAGCTCGAGTCCCTTGCGGGTGATCCGCGTCGTCACGTAGCGGCGATCCAACGAGCCGCGCTGACGGGAGATCAGGCCAGTGTCTTCCATTCGGTCGAGCAACCGGGTCACGTCCGGCACTTGAGCCACCAGGCGGGCACCCACTTCGTTGCGGCACAGGCCCTCGGCGCCGGCGCCGCGAAGAATCCGCAGCACGTTGTACTGGCTCTGTGTCAGGGCGTGGGCTTTCAGGGCCTGGGAGATCTGATGATCGAGAACGGCGGCCGTCCGGGCAATGCTCAGCGCCGCCTCTTCCTTGAGGCTCGTGAACGGCTTGTTCTGCTTGAGTTCCGCGGCCAGCGCCGATGGCATGTCATGACAATAGGTGTTCTCACACGTATTGTCAAGGGCGCCTGATTTCAGTCGTAATGGGCGTAGGGAATTTCGGTGAACATCGGCAGGCCGGCCATCTTGATGATGTCGACCAGGCCGCTGCGCTCGTGGAATTCCTTGCTGTCGCGGTCAATGACGATGGTGTTGGGGTAGTGGGGCGCGAGGCGCCGGAACTCCGCATCGATCAGGCGAAAGCGCCGGACCATGTTCTCAGCGCTCTCGTGCGGGCGATTGCGCAGCCGGATGTGCTTCTCGATGGTGTCGGTGCTCGACGTCAAGACAATCACCTTGTCCGGGTGCCAGCTATCGCCGATGGCCACCACTTGGCGGAGCGCCGCATGGTGTTCGGCGGGGTATTCCGCGATGTGCGCCTCAAGCGTGATACGGGCGCCCTCGAAAAAAATCACCTTGCCGGCCGCGTCGTGGCGGGCCGCATCGCGATAGTTGGCGTCATACAGCCGGCCGAAGTACTCGGTCACCCCGACCGCATTGACGCCCTTGGCGATGTCCTCGAGCACGCGCGGATCCCACACGCCCTTCTCGCCCTCGCCGTATGATCCGTTGTGATAGAGGTCGGCAAGCTGGCGGACAAGTGTGCTCTTGCCGACGCCCGGCCCCCCGACAATCGCGACGCGCATGGCGACGATCTTCGTCTGAACCGGGCACTCCGTCCATCACTTTCCGGATCGTGGCGTGGGGGGACGCTCCTTGGCGCCTTGCCACAACACCATCACGGCATAGGAGCGCCACGGGCGCCAGGCCTCGGAGCGCTGCTCCAGTTCGCGTGCCGTGCAGCCACCGGCCATTTGCCGCAGCACCAGGTCGCCGGTCAGGAACGCATCGGCATCACCCAGTACGCGCATCGCGATGTACTGGGCCGTCCACGGACCTATGCCGGGCAGCGCCAGCAAGTCCGCGATCAAGCGGCCCGGCTCGACCGAAACCGAAAACGCGATCGAGCCATCGCCGACGGCGCGGGCGAGACGCCGAATGCACTCGGCCCGCGTCCGAATCACGCCGACCTCTTCGATCGACGCGCCCGCCAGTTGCGCCGGCGATGGGAATAGTCGATCCAGGCCACCATCATCATCGACCGGTGTGCCGAAGCGGCTCGCGAGACGTCCCGCGATGGTCGTCGCCGCCGCCACCGACACCTGTTGGCCCAGAATGGCGCGGACCGACATCTCGAAGCCATTCCACGCTCCCGGACAGCGGATGCCCGGATGCTGCTCCAGGATTCCGCCGAGCAACGGGTCGCTGCCCAGGCACCTGGTGATCACGGCCGGGTCGGCATCAAGGTCGAACAGGCGTCGTACCCGCTCAACCATCGCCGGCTGTGCGCCAACAAGGGGCAACGTGACCGCTACGTCGAGCGCTGACTCGCGTGATGAGCGGCTGACCGCTAACGTCCCGCTGCGACCATCAATCTCGATGGTTCGCCGGTAGCCGGCGGTCGTGACCGCCTCAACGCCAGGCGTGGCCCTGGCGGCAAGAAAACCCATCACCGCGTCCCAGTCGTACGGCGGCCGGTACGGCAGGCTCACACGTTGCGCGACCACCGCAACAGCTTAGCGGTATCCGCGGAGCCGTTCTTGCAAGCTAAGATGAGATGGTGACTCGTCTCCCGTCTCTCGTGGCCGTGCTCCTGCTTCTGGCCGGCGCGGCCGGCTGCGCCAACGCGCCTCTCAGCCTCGCCAATATCCAGGTCGGCCGTTCGCTCAACCCCGACCGCAGCATTGCCAGCATCACGACGCGGTTCAAGCC
>CAMBHC010000201.1 GCA_945866285.1 Candidatus Sulfopaludibacter sp. SbA3
TGGAAGCGTCTGGCGAGGGGTGGAAGCGAGGGGCGAAAGTCCCCGCAGGAAATCGCAGCGTTTGGTGATGGATTTGAGGGTAAAAACTGGAGGAAATCGTCGGATGCGCTTTCGGTGATTCCCGACTACCGCTGTTTTTGAGAAGGCCTTAATGTTCTGTAAGTTGTTTCAAATAAAGGACTTATTTGATTTCCTGATGTGTCTTATTTAAGCACCTCAAGCTAGTGCGTCTGCCAATTCCGCCACTCCCGCAGGCAGATAGAAAGTATAGAACAAACTACGGCGTGGTGTTACCCGATGGCGGCGTTGCCGGAGCCGCTGCCGGTGTTGGTGCCGCCGGCGCCGCGACCGGAGCCGCTGCCGGCGGCGGGGCATCGATGCCGCCAACCACTGATCCAGGCCCGCTCTGGCCCCAGACCGTCAGCGTAATCGCGCCAATGACGAAGAGCGCTGCGAGCACCGACGTGGCCCGCGTGAGCAACGTGGCGCCCGAACGCGCGCCGAACACCGCCTGGCTGCTGCCGCCGCCAAACGCGTTCGCAATATCGCCGCCTTTGCCCTGCTGCAGCAGGATCGTGAGGATCAGCAGCGCGCAGACGATGACGTAAAGAGTGACTATGACGTAATACAACATGGCTCGAACTTCCGATTATACGACCGCGCCCCTGATGATGGCAAGAAAGCTCTTCGGGTCGAGGCTGGCCCCCCCGACCAAGGCGCCGTCCACATCTGGCTGGGCGGCCAGGGAGGCGATGTTGCCGGGCTTCACACTTCCGCCATACAAGACCCGGCACCGCTCTGAAGATTCCAGCCCAAACCACTGCTTCAGCCGCTGGCGAATGTGAAAATGGGCCTCCCCGGCCTGCGCCGGGGTGGCGTTGCGGCCGGTGCCAATGGCCCACACCGGCTCGTACGCGAGCACCA
The DNA here is from genome assembly GCA_945866285.1 of Candidatus Sulfopaludibacter sp. SbA3. Lineage (GTDB taxonomy): Bacteria > Acidobacteriota > Vicinamibacteria > Vicinamibacterales > UBA2999 > 12-FULL-67-14b. The sequence goes on from CAMBHC010000201.1 coordinate 925, forward strand.
TCGCCGCCAGTTGCTCGCCGGTGGCGCCGTCCAGGCCTTCCTTGATCTGCCGATCCAGCACGGCGAGCGTTTCATTGCGGTCGCGCTGTTCAAGCGTTTCGCCGATGCAGACAATCGGCGTCAGGCCGGCGGCGATCACCGCGTTCATCTTCTTGTTCACCGTGGCGTTGGTCTCGCCAAACAGCGTGCGGCGTTCCGAGTGGCCGACGATCACGAACCGCGCGCCGGTTTCGCGGATCATGCCCGCGCTCACTTCACCCGTGAAGGCGCCGTCGCGTTCCCAATGCACGTTCTGCGCGCCGACGCCGATCGCGCTTCCGGCCGCCGCGCCCGCCGCCGCATGCAGTGCCGTGAACGGCGGCGCAATCACCACGTCCACGCCGCGCACGTCCTTGAGCAATTCCCGCAACTCGACCACGTACGCCGCGGTCTCGGCCGCGGTCTTGAACATCTTGAAGTTGCCGGCGATCAGTGGTGTGCGCATAGGGCCACTACTTCAACCACGAAGCCCGCGAAGAGTCCACCACGAAGCACGCGAATTCAGGTCTTCCGAAAACATGTTCGTGTCCTTCGCGATTCTCTCTTCGTGTCCTTCGTGGTCGCATTTCACTTCTTGTCTGGCAACGCCGAGACGCCCGGCAGCACGGCACCACCGAGGAATTCCAGCGAGGCACCGCCGCCGGTGGAGATGTGCGTCATCTTGTCCGCCTCGTGCGCGGCGTTGACGGCGGCGACCGAATCACCGCCACCAATGATGGTGGTGCCCTGCACCATGGCCATCGCCTGGGCTACGGCCATGGTACCCGCCGCAAACGGCGCGACTTCGAACACCCCCATCGGTCCGTTCCAGACCACCGTCTTGGCGTCGGACAGCAAGCCGGCATAGAGCCGCGCGGTCTCGGGGCCGATGTCCAGGCCCATCCGGTCGCCCATGGCCGGGTCGCCCACCTTCAGCACTTCGGTCGGCGCCGCCGCATCAATCGTCGCCGCCACCACGTGGTCGACGGGCAACTGCAGCACGACCCCGCGTGCCTGTGCATGCGCGATGATCGTGCGCGCTTCGTCGAGCTTGTCGTCTTCAACGAGCGACTTGCCGACCGGCATGCCGAGTGCCTTGAAGAAGGTGTAGGCCATCGCCCCGCCAATCAGCAGGCGATCGACGCGTCCCATCATGTGACCGATGACATCGATCTTGTCGGACACCTTGGCGCCGCCAATGATTGCCACGAACGGCCGATCGGGAGTACCCAGGGCGACACCGAGAAAGGTGAGCTCCTTCTCCATCAAGAGCCCCGCGCCGGCCTCCGTGAAGTGCTTCACCATGCCCGAGACCGACGCATGCGCCCGGTGCGCCACGCCAAACGCATCGTCGATGTAAACGTCAGCCAGCGAAGCCAGTTCCTCGGCGAAGCCGGGATCGTTTTGTTCTTCCGCCGCGTGGAAGCGCAGGTTTTCGAGCAACACGACTTTCGAACCACCCGGCGCGTGCGCTTGTTCCACCGCGCGGATCGCGGCGTGGCCGACGCAGTCGTCGGCAAACGTGACCTGCCGTTTGAGCAACTCACCGAGTCGCACCGCGACCGGCTTCAGGCTGAATTCAGGCGTGGGCTTGCCCTTGGGGCGGCCCAGGTGCGAGGCCAGCACCACGGTGGCGCCGTGGTCCAGCGCGTGCTGAATGGTCGGCAACGACGACGTGATGCGCGTGTCGTCGGTGATTACGCCGTTCTTGAGCGGCACGTTGAAATCGACGCGGATAAACACCCGCTTGCCGCTGACGGCAAAGTCGCGGATCGAGTATTTGGTCATCCCTAGAGCTTCTTCAACAAATCCACGCAGCGGTTGGAGTAGCCCCACTCATTGTCGTACCAGGCCATCACCTTGATGAAGTCGCCGTCAAGCACCTTGGTGTAGGCAGCGTCGATGATCGACGAGTGCGGATTGCCACGGAAGTCGATCGAGACGAGCGGCTCGGTCACGAACTGCATGATGCCCTTCATCGGACCGTCAGCAGCAGCCTTTAACGCCGCGTTGATCTGCTCGGCCGTGACCGATGTTTCGAGAATGGCATTCAGGTCAACCACCGAGACGTTCGGGGTCGGGACGCGCATCGAGATGCCATCCAGCTTGCCCTTCAGAGCCGGGAGCACTTCGCCCACTGCCTTGGCGGCGCCAGTGGTCGTGGGAATGATCGACAGTGCCGCCGCGCGGGCCCGCCGCAGATCCTTGTGCGGCTGGTCGAGCAGGCTCTGATCGTTGGTGTAGGCATGCACCGTGGTCATCCAGCCCTTGCGAAGACCGAACGACTCGTGGAGCACTTTGGCCAGCGGCGCGACGCAGTTGGTGGTGCACGACGCGTTCGACACGATGTGGTGCTTCGCGGGGTCGTAATCGCCGTCGTTTACGCCCAGGACCACCGTCACGTCAGGATTGGTGGCCGGCGCGGTGATGATGACCTTGCGGGCACCGGCCGCCAGGTGCTTCGCCGCATCGTCTCGCTTCGTGAACTTGCCCGTGCACTCGAACACGACGTCGACGCCCAGGTCTTTCCACGGCAAGCCCGCGGGATCCTTCGACGCCAGCACCTTGAAGGTGTCGCTGCCCACTTGAATGGAATCGCCGCTCGCCGACACCGGCACGCCCAGGTTGCCGAGCACCGAGTCGTACTTGAGCAGGTGCGCCAGTGTTGCGGCGTCCGTGATGTCGTTGACCGCCACGATGTCAACGTCGGTATGGGCGAGGGCCGCCCGCATGATATTTCGCCCGATGCGACCGAATCCGTTGATTCCTACTTTGATGGCCATGAGCGAGGAATTGTACAACCGGGTTCGACAAACTTGAAGGTTTGTCGCTACAATCATTCGTAAGTCCTTTAATGTATAGCCTTTACAGCGCCCTCGTGCTGGCGATCGTCGTGGTCGCCTCCCCGTGGTTCGTTTACCAGGCCCTGCGCTACAAGAAATATGTGGGCAGCCTGGGACAACGCATGGGCTATCTGCCCGTGTCGTTCAACATGGACGGTGACGAGTCGATCTGGATCCACGCGGTGTCCGTCGGCGAAGTATTGACGGCCCGGCCGCTGATCAGCGACCTCAAGCGCCGCCATCCAGGCCTGCGCATGTTCCTGTCGACCACGACGCTCGCCGGCCAGCAACTCGCCCGCCGTAGCATCCAGGACGTCGACGCGGTCTTCTATTTCCCCTTCGACCTCGGCATTGTCGTGCGGCGCACGCTCGACCTGGTCCGGCCGCGGCTCTTCATCATGATGGAGACCGAGATCTGGCCGAACCTGCTGCGCGAATGCCGGAAGCGCGACATCAAGACGGCGGTGGTCAACGGGCGACTGTCGCCGCGCTCGTTTCCGCGCTACAAGCTGGTGCGGCCGATGATGCGCCGGGTGCTGGACCACATCGATCGCTTTTGCGTCCAGAGCGAGGAATCGGCGCGACGCTTCATTGATCTCGGCGCCGACCCCGCCCGCGTCGTCGTGACCGGGAGCCTGAAGTTCGATTCGCTCGACTTGCCGTCGACCGCACCGCAGGCGCGAGCCCGCGACCGCGTGCTCCGCTATTTCCGGTTGTCGGCCTCGCGTCCAGTGATCGTGGCCGGCAGCACCATGAAGGGTGAAGAGGCCTCGGTGCTGCGGGCGTTCCGCCGCGTGCGGGCCAGTGCGCCCAACACGCTGCTGGTGCTGGCGCCGCGCAACCCCGAGCGCTTTGGCGACGCCGAACAACTGGCTCGCAGCGAGGGCTGGAAGGTCGCGCGCCGCAGCGACCTGGCCATCGACGGCGAGCCGCGCGTTGACATCGTGGTGCTCGATACCATCGGCGAACTCGCCACCGTCTACCAGATCGCCACCGTCGTCTTCGTCGGCGGCAGCCTCGTCGCGACCGGTGGCCACAACGTGCTCGAGCCGGCCGTGTTCGGCAAGCCGATCGTATTTGGGCCGCACATGGAGAACTTCATCGAGATCGCCGATGCGTTCACCTCCAACGGTGCCGGCGTGCAGGTGCGTGATGAACGCGGGCTTGAAGAAGCGTTTGTGTCGTTGATGGGCGACCCGGTGCGGCGCGCGCGGCTCGGCGCGGCGGCCCGCGCCCTCGTGGAGGCCAACCGCGGCGCCAAGGAGAAGAGCGTGGCCGTCCTGGCCGCGCTGCTCCCGCAAGAAGTGCGTTCCTATCCGGCCAACGTCCGGCCCTTTAGACCCCTTGCTTGATTCCCTCTACGGTCAGGTGATGCGGGCTCGCCGGCAGTGGGTCGAACACCACCCCGAGCGCCGGCAGCATCTCGCCCGCCCGGTCATCAGCGTCGGCAACCTGTCGATGGGCGGCACCGGCAAGTCGCCGGTGGTTGCGGCGATCGCGCAGTGGCTGGTTGAGCACGGCGAGCGGCCCGCCATTCTCAGTCGCGGCTATGGCCGCGCCGATGCCCCTGACGGCGTCGTCGTGGTGTCCGACGGCACCCGCGTCCTTGAAGGCGTGGATCGATCCGGTGACGAGCCGTTGATGCTGGCCCGGCAGGTGCCCGGCGCCGCGGTCTGCGTCTCGCCCGATCGCTATCTCGCCGGCACGCTCGCCGAACGCCAGCTGGGTTGCACGGTCCACGTGCTGGACGATGGCTTTCAGCATCTGCAACTGGCGCGCGACCTGGATGTGTTGGTGACGACGATGGGGGAGATTCCGAAGGGGAGGGTCATCCCGATGGGACGGCTGCGTGAACCGATGGATGCCGCC
>CAMBHC010000202.1 GCA_945866285.1 Candidatus Sulfopaludibacter sp. SbA3
CGCTGAAGTCGTAGAACGAGATGAACGACACGTGCGGCGCGAACCGGCTAATCCACGCGATCTTCTTGGGCTGCGGCTGGAAGAAGGCGCGGAACTCCGGGCGGCGATAGCCACGGCGCGGCAGGAAGCCGACTTCAGGATTGAAGCCCGTCCCCACCTGCGAGTAGCCACCGGAAATCTGCCACAGGTTATTGGTGAAGTTATAGAAGGCGCGGCCGGCGTAATCGCTGCCGAGGGCCTTCTGTGCGCCGCCGGAGTCGGTGCGAGCGATGAAACCCGACAGCCGTTGACTGGACGAGAGCTGAATGTTCGCATCGACGCCGTAGGCCCGGTTGAAATCGTCCGAGGGCGCGACACTGCCGGTGCCCTTGCGGTTCACGAAGATGGCGCCATAGCTCGACCGGCCCACCTCGCGCTGCATGCGCAAGGTCGTGAAGTTATTGGCCTGCCCCACCACCTGGGTGCCGGCAGCGTTCTCCGCCTCGTCGGTCTGGATGTTCAAGGCGCCGACGTTCCAGCCGCCGAGCTTGCCGCTGAGGCGTCCGCCGCCGAGGATGTCGATGGGCACCCCGGTGGCCGACAAGCCGATGCGGCGCGAGAAAAACAGGTCAATCTGCTGCGGGTTGCCGAACTGGAACGTCGACGCGTTCTCAAGAAAGAACGGCCGCTTCTCTGGGAAGAACAAATCGAATCGCGTCAGGTTGACCTGCTCTTCGTCCGCCTCAACCTGCGCGAAGTCGGTGTTGATCGTGGCGTCGAGCGTCAGGTTGGGACGAATACCCCACTTGAAGTCGAGGCCCGCCGTGGCTTTCTTGTCGACCTTGTCGCCCGTGGTCCTCGTGAAATCCTTGTTCATCGAACCCAAGGCATACGGAATCAGTTTGATATCGCGGCGCGCCGGACGGTCGAGCCCGGTCATCTTGGCGGCCAGCGAGACGCGGTAAATGTCGAAGCCGCGCGGAATAGTCGCCAGGTAGACCTGCTCGTTCTTGTGCCGGATGTTCCGCATCATGTTGAAGCCCCAGGTCTGGTTCGTACCAGTCTGGTAGCGCAACGTCTTCAGCGGAATGGCCAGCTCGGTCTCCCACCCGCGGTCGGTAATCTGGCTCTTCACGGTCCAGTCGCCGTCCCAGTTGGGGTTGAAGGCGCTGATGCCGCCGCGCTGGGTGCCACCCCCGCCGCCACCACCGACCGACACGCCACTGCTCTGCCCTTCGCGCGCGACCTGGCCGTCGTACTCGATGCCGAGCGGGTTGGTGCCGAACACGAACGCGTTCTGGTTGTCGTTGAACGTGTCGATCGCCATGACCACCGAATCGGTCTCACTCAACGAGGCGTCGCGACGCGATTGCGACACGATGATCTTCGACGGGTCGCTGTCGAAGGCGATCACGCTGATGTACAGGGTGCCCTTGCCCATCAGGACGCGCACTTCGGTCTTCTCGCTGGCCGGGGCGCCCTCGACGGGGTCCTGTTGCGTGAAGGTCGCGTATGGCTGTACGGTCTGCCACACGGCTTCGTTCACCTTGCCGTCAATCACCGGCGACGCCGCCGAATCCGCAAGCTTGCCGACGGTAAAAGTTGGAGGTGGCGGCTGCTGGGCAGCGGCGGTGGCCGGAACAAAGGCGGCAGCGAGCAACGCGAACCGCAGGCAACACGCGTAACGGGTTATATCTCTATACATCTTTAATGATTGGTGTTGATATGACGAAAACGGATGAATTGTACGCCAAGGCTGGGCTTGCGACAAACCTCCTTGTTGTCTTCTGTTGTCTCTCGTTCGCGACGGCCGCCGCGGCCCAACCACCGGCGCTCTCAAAAGATCAGCGCACACTGCTTCTGTCCGTCCTGAACGCGGTCGATGCGGCCACCGCGCAGCCGAGTTCGACTGAAGCTCCGTGGCCTCTCCATGTGATGCGAGCATCCGACGGCTCTCACTACCTGGCGTTCTCGATCGATTCCTTCCGCAGCGCGAAGCTGCCGCCGGGACCCGTGCTGCTCTACGTGCGGCTGGCAACGGCCCGCCCCCCTGATGGGGCAACCATGACGCCTGAACGCTCGCCAATCAGCGAGTGGCTGGCCGGGCAACGCGTCGACCCGCGAATGCTGCCGGGGCGCGGCATCGCCATCGGCGAGATGCCGGCATTCGGCGCCGGCGCCATCGGCGTGCGTGGTTCGACGCCGTCCACTGGCTCCATGGACCTCAAGCTGATGGCACTCGAGCGCGAGCGAGCGCGTCAGGACAAGGAGGACGCCGCCAAGCAGCGCCGCGCCGAGCTCGAGGGCAAGGAGACCGTGCTTCGCGGCACCGTGCCATTTGAGGATTTCGATGTCCGGTCCCATTCATTCGCAGCGGACGGCCGTCGCATCGTCAGCCGGGCCCTGACGGCGGGGCCGGGCGACTACGACCTGTTCGTGGCGTGGGCTGATCCGGCCGCCCGCCGACCGGGCGACACGATCCATGTCAGCCAAATGGCGGTCACCCTGCCCATCGTCACCACCGACGCCCTCGCCACCAGCAGCATTATCGTCGCCGACCGCATCACGATTCGAGCAAGCCCGTACACGGCGGCTGAGCAAGCCTCGCATCCGTACTCAATTGGCCTGACCGAGATTGTGCCGGCCCGTGACGCCATCTTCACGAGGGATGACGACCTGGCCGTGGCCTTCCAGGTGATCAACGCCCGCCCAGGCGAAACCGGCAAGCCAGACGTCGTCATCACCTTCCGCATCGTCCGGCTTGACGGTGAACGCGAACTGCCGGCCGCGTCCCTCAATCCACAGACCTACACGGAGGCCTCGCTGCCGGCCGACTTCGATCTTCGACTCGGCCATCCGCTGCTGGCGGCGATGAGTGTGCCGCTGGCGACGCTGCCGCGTGGCGACTACCGACTGAAGATCGTTGCCACTGACCGCCGGGCCGGCACGGCGCGGACGGCCGACACGGCATTCAAGGTCATCGGCACGCCAGCCTCCTTGCTCGCCGAGTCCCCGGCACTCGGCCGGCCCTTCCGCCGCGAGGCCGCGATCGAGGCTCAGGCGCTGGCAGCCGTGGTGCTGGCGCTCACGCCTGTGGAGCCCTCTCCTGCCCTGCGCCGCGCGCTTGAGGCAGCGGCCGACGGGAGGTTTGTCGACCTGCTGCTGGAAGAGGTGGTGCCCGAGAATGAACGGGCCAGTCGCGTCGCACTGACCGGCCTGGCGCTCTACACCATCGGCGATGCCTCCGCGGCCAGCCAGTTCCAGCGCGCCCTCTCCCTTGGTGCGCCACCCGCCGCGGTGCAGTACCTGATTGGCGCGGTGCGGGCCGCGCAGAACCGAGACCCCGATGCCATTGCTGCCTGGGAGCTGTCCGCATCTTCCGGCATGGCACCTGGCGTGGTGAGGCCCGTACTGATTGAAGCGTACTTGCGTCGCGGCGATGCGGACCGTGCGGCCGCGCTGGTGCCGGCCGAGTTCACACTGCGACCAACCGCCGGCCCGTGGCTTCGAGCGCAGGTGGCCCCACACCTGGCGGGCGGCCGCGATCGCGACGCGATCGTCGTGCTCGACGCGCACCTGTCGCGGACGCCGGATGATGGCGAGGCCCGCTGGCTCCTGCTGCAGGCCCTGTACGGCAGCATCGTCCGAGGCGCTGGTGGTGATCGCACGCGGTTCACGACCGCAGCTCTGGCGTACATTGCCGCCGGTGGGGCCAACGCCGCCCTCGTGGCTGATTGGCTCGCTGCCCTCGGTCGCGAGGGACAATAAACTATTTCTTCTTCACCGTCGGCGGCGACGGGACCTTACCGCCGGTCTTCAGCGAGTAGGCCCGTCGTGAGGCCACGGTGACGTTGGGCCGGTCGACCTTGACCTCCAACGCCCGCGTGCGCTTCGTCGTGTCCGGATTGCTCGAATAGAATCCGAGCAGGTAGTAATCGCTGGTCTCGGCGTCAATGCGCTTGAACTCCGAGACGTCGTCATTGGTATTCACCACCGCGAAGCCGCCGGTTTCTTCGGCCATGTAGCGCAGCGTACTGGTGGTCTTCTGGATGTGGGTGCGCCATTCACTCTGGTCGGCGAACGCCGCGAGGTCGACCACACCCGCCAGCCCACGCGGGTCCACCGTATACATGGTCGCGTTGGCCCGATTGGCAGACAACACCAACTCGCGCATCAGCTTGTGCAGGTCGATGTCGGCGGTGACACTGCTCAGGCGGAAATAGGGATTCTCTTCGTCATTCATCTCACGCAAGGGATCCGAGAAGCGGCCGCCCTGCACCCGGTCACGGCCCGCTCGACCCTCGGCAAAGGGATCGAAGTCGTACCCATTGCTGATGTAGATCACGGCCTTGCGACGATTGTTGACCTGCTCCAGATCGTTCAGGATGCTGTACGCGGTGTAGAACGCAATCTGCGCCCGCGAACGGATGTCGGCAGGCCCCTGCGAGGACTCAAGCATCTTGAAGATCTCGGCGGGAATCAGGCCGCTGCCGCGGATCTTGCCGACCGCTTCCATCATCATCTTCTTGTCGGCCGTCGGCCCGATGCTGATGTACGACGGACCACTCGAGACCAAGGCGACGAGGTCGCCTTCGTGAATCAGCGTGTCACCAAGGGTCTGTACGAGCTTGCGCACGTGCGGCGTCATCTCCGGATCGAAGTGCAAGTCGTCGATAAAAATCAGCAAGACGCGACCGCCGGCATCGTCGGGACGGCGGCGGGCCGCCGGCAAGACCATGCCTTCTGGCGCGGCGATGGCCGGCCCCGGGCTCAGCAGGTTGAACGTCCGGCCCCCCTGGACCAGCGAGAACGACGTCACCACCTGCGGCACACCATCCTCGAACACGGTGAAATTCTCGCGTGTCAGGTCGGACACGAACCGGCCCTTGTCGTCGCGAGGGATGGCATCGGTGTTCACCAGCGTGACGCCGCCGCGGAACGTGGGCTGTTGCGCCAGACCCGCGACCACGGAAACGCTCACCAATGCAGCCAAGGCAGCAAGACGGAATCGCATGCGGTCAAGTATAACGGCCATGTCAGGGTCCCCGATCCCCGATCCCCGACCTGTATAATGTCGGCCATGGAACAGACACGCCGCCAGCTTCTTGGCACCCTGGCCGCCGCCGGCGCCGCGACCTTGGTCGATCCGGGCGAGGTATTGGCCCGACTTGCCGCCGACGTCCCTTGCACCGCATCGGCTCCTGCCGGTGAACTGCTTGGCACCCTGCCGTTGTTCCGCGACCGCGCGCAGGGGCAGGCCTTCGGCGTCAAGTACGGGGGCGCCGGGCTCGACGCCCGGATGGTCACCGACCTGTCACTGCTCGAACCGGGCAAGCTAATCACGCCGAACGACCTGGCCTATATCCGTACCGAAATCCCGGCGGCCGCTGCCGCCCACACCGGGCCGTGGACCATCGAGACCAGCGGGTTGCTCGCCAAGGACGGCACGCTCAACCTCGACGCCATCACCAAGCAGTCGAAGGCCATGGGGCCGCACCTGTTCGAGTGTTCCGGCAACGCCAACCCCTCGAACTTCGGCCTGATGAGCGTCGCCGAATGGGAAGGCATCCCGCTGACGGGTATTGTCTCAGCCCTGAAGCCCACCAAGGACGCCACGGGCGTTCTGGTGAGCGGCTTCGATCACACCGGCCAGGTCTCCCAGCGCTCCA
>CAMBHC010000203.1 GCA_945866285.1 Candidatus Sulfopaludibacter sp. SbA3
TGGTTCGATGACCGGTATTCGTGAGGGCTTGGGGGCTTGGGGGCTTGGGGCTTGGGGCTTGGGGCTTGGGGCTTGGGGGATTGGGACCAGGACGAACATGTTATGAACACACTCGTCGAGAAACGACTTCGTTACATCGAACGGCAGCGCGCCCTGCGACCCGCGCCACCCGCGTCATTTGCCGGCCGCGCCCCGGAGGGCACCGGCGCCGCCAATCGTCATGGCATGCCCAAGTTGCCGACCGGCCAGCGGCAGGTGCCGAACTGGCCCGTGCTCGACCTGGGCGACTCGCCAAGCGTCGCACTCGCTGACTGGCGGCTCGAGGTGGGCGGGCTGTGCGACAACCCGTTCTCGGTCAGCTGGGATGAGTTCCTCGCGTTGCCGCAGGCCGAGGACGTCAGCGACTTCCACTGCGTGACCACGTGGAGCCGCATGGACAACCGTTGGAGCGGCGTACGCTTCCAGACGCTGGCTGAACTCGCAGTACCCGCACCGGAAGTCACGCACGTCCTGTGCACCGGCTTCGATCACATGCCTGGGACACGAATTCCCTACACCACCAACCTGCCGCTCGCGCGCGCCGTCGAGGACGATGTGTTGCTGGTGCACGGGTGGGAAGGCCAGCCACTGCCGCAGGAACACGGCGGACCGTGCCGCATGATCACGCCGAAGCTGTACGCCTGGAAGGGCACCAAGTGGATTCGCAAGATCGAATTCATCGCCGGCAACAAGCCTGGCTTCTGGGAAGAGCGGGGCTATTCAGATACGGCCGAACCGTGGTTCGATGACCGGTATTCGTGAGGGCTTGGGGGCTTGGGGGCTTGGGATAGCATCTTCTCGTGTTTGTAGCCAAGGACCTGCGGCCGATGCTGGCGACGCTGCCGGCACAGCCACCGGCATTAACGGTGGCGGGGTTCGTGTACGAACCCAAGTACGACGGCATCCGCGCCATCGTCGAAGTCGTGCCCGGCAAGAACCAGGCGGCGGTTCGACTCTGGTCGCGGAACGGCAACGAGAAGACCGCACAGTTCCCTGAGATCGTCGAGGCCGTCGGCGCATGGGGACGCCGCCTGCCGGGCCCGGTGGTCCTCGATGGCGAGGTCACGGCGCTCGATGCGAAGGGCAAGCCCGCCGGCTTCCAGCGATTGCAACATCGCATCAACGTCAGCGGCCACGGGTATCGCTCGAACAAGGTCCAGCTGTCTGCTGACGAACAGCCGGCCGCCCTCATCGTGTTCGACCTGCTGGGGGTCAAAGACGACGACCTGCGGGCCTTGCCGCTCACAGAGCGCCGGACACGACTGGAAGCGTTGTTCCAGAAGCACAAGCCCTCCAAGACAGTGTGGCTGACCGAACAGGCCGTCGGCAGCGGCGAAGCGCTGATGGCACGCGCGCGGAAGGAAGAATGGGAGGGGCTGATCGTGAAGTTGGCCCGCTCCCCCTATCGCGCCGGCAAGCGCAGCCCCGAGTGGATGAAGCTGAAGCTGCAGAAGAACGACGAGTTCGTGATTGGCGGCTGGACGGCGCCGCAGGGTACGCGCGCGCACTTCGGTGCACTGATCCTCGGCGCGAGGAACGACGCCGGCACCCTCGACTATTGCGGCGATGTCGGCACTGGCTTCTCAGGCGCGGAGCTGGATCGGCTGATGGGCCTGCTGACACGAATCGAAACACCGACGTGCCCGTTTGCAATCAAGCCCAGGGTGAAAGCCACGGCACGCTGGGTCAGGCCGGTGCTGGTCGCGCAGGTGCGATACGCGGAGATCACGGACGAAGGACGGCTCCGCCACCCTTCCTACCTGGGACTTCGAGACGACAAACCTGCGAAGGCGGTCATGATGCCAGGGGTGTCCGCCTCCGCGGCCGAAGGCCGCTACGGCGAGACCTCGCCGAAGCTCGCGCGAAAGACGAGCGCGAGCGAAGGCGGGCCAAGCGAGAGGGTCACCGCCAAGGACGTTGCCTCACTCATCGACCAACTCAACACCTTCGAGAAGGCCCGCAAGAACGGCAAGCTGCTGCTGCCCGACGGCGACACGCTGGAGGTGACGAACCTCCACAAGATCTTCTGGCCGCAGGGCAAGCACACCAAGGGCGACCTGATTCGGCACTACGTACGCGTGGCGCCCTACATCCTGCCGGTGATCGACAACCGGCCGCTGGTCATGAAGCGGCTCCCCAACGGCGTGGATGCGCCGCATTTCTACCAGCATCGCGCGCCCGATGTTCCGCCGCCGGGTGTGCGCAGCGAGACGCTGCCCGCTGACGATGTGCCGTCACGGTTGATCGGCGGCTCGCTGAAGACCCTGCTCTACATGGCGCAACTGGCCTCGATCTCGATGGATCCGTGGTTCTCGACCATGGACGACTTGAGCTCGGCCGACCAGGTGGCCATCGACCTGGATCCGCAACCCGGCGCCACGTTCGCGCAGATCCTGGATGTCGCGCGCTGGGTGCAAGAGGAGCTCGACCGCGTCAACGTTCCCGGCTTCCCGAAAACCTCCGGCTCAGAAGGGCTGCACATCTTCATCCCGCTGCCCAAGGGCACACCGTATCAAGCCGGCATGTTGTTCTGCCAGATCATCGCGACCATGGTCGCCATGAAGCACCCCAAGGTGGCCACTGTCGAGCGCACGGTCCGCAGGCGCAAGGACAAGACGATCTACGTCGACTACCTGCAGAACATCCAGGGCAAGACCCTGGCCTGCGCCTACAGCGCCAGGGCCAGCGCGTTTGCCGGCGTGTCCACCCCGCTCACCTGGCAGGAAGTGCACGACGCGCCCGCGCCACAAGACTTCACCATCGACACCATTGGCGCGCGCCTCGAGACGTCTGGCGACTTGTGGAAGAAACTGCGTCGCCACAAGGGCGCTGACCTGCGGGCCGCGATCGAGAGGCTCAGCACATGAGCCTCACCGGCATCGTGCTGGCCGGCGGGCGATCCACCCGCATGGGTCAGGACAAGGCGTCGTTGCCGTTCGGCGATGAAACCCTGCTGACGCGCGCAGTTCGCATCGTCGGCGAGGTCGCCGACCAAGTGCTCGTGGTGGCACGAGCCGAACAGCGTGGAAGCAACCCCTTCGTGGGGTTGCCTGTTCCAGTGGTCGCCGACCCCATCGAGGATCTCGGGCCGTTGGCCGGCATCGCGGCGGGACTCGCCGCCTCGAGCACTGACCTGAACCTCATTGTCGCCTGCGATATGCCCTTGATCACGCCGGCGGTGCTGCGACGGTTGGTCGAGTTGTGCGGGGATGCGGACATCTGTCTGCCGGTCGTCGGTGCCCAGGCCAGCCCGCTGTGCGCGGTCTACCGCTCATCGGTGGCCGTGGCGGCGCACAGTCTTCTGGCGGCGGGTGAACGGCGCGTGATGCGGCTGCTCGATCAGGTACAAACGAAACGGGTCGACGCCGCGGTGTTCCGCGACCTCGACCCGCATTTGAAATGCTTCGTCAGCTGCAATACGCCAGAGGAACTGCAGGCGGCACTAAAGTGCCGCCCTCCCGGCGCCTAGAAATTAAACCGCAATTCGCCGATGATCTGACGCTTCAGGATGTCGCCGAACACGTGCGACTGAATCTCCTGGTTCGTCAGGTTGATCCCCTTGATGGTGGCGGTGATCTTGTCCTTCGAGAACTTCATGCCGAACGACCCGTTGATCTGCGTGTACGCCTCGGTCGGGCCGGCAAAGCGCGCGTCCAGTACGTCCTGCCAATACGCATCGTCCACGTAGCTGATCGACAGGTTGCCCAGGTAGCGGCCGTCGCTGTAGTTCAGGCCGGTGTTGAAACGATTCTTGGGCGGCAGGTTCACTTCCGAGAGTGCAAAGTCAGGTTCGGGCTGGGCCTGGAACGAATAGTTCGCAAACAGGTTGAGCGCGCGGGTGACCGCGCCGTCGATGCCGAGCTCAATGCCCTTGTTCTTGACGGTCCCCAGGTTGCGGTAGCTGAACTCCGACGGCAGGCCGCCGGTGATGCACTGCTGCCCCGGCACGCAGGCCGGCGGCAACACTTCGAGGACAACCGGCGGCAACGGCCAGCCCCGCGGCGGCGCCGCGGCACGGTAGCGGGCCACCTGCGTGAAGAAGATCTCATCACGGTTAGTGGTGAAGTACATCGCCGCCGAGACGGTGGCCCGGTTGTTGATGACGCCGGTGTAGGCCGCCTCGAAGGACTCGGTCGACTCCTCCTTCAACGACTCGTTGCCGTTCGCCAGCACCGGGAAGTTGAAGTTCACGCCGTTCAGCGCCGGGTTGATGGCGCCAAGGTTCAACTGGTTGACGATCGCCGTCTCGAGGTAGTTGTTGATCAGCGAGGGCGAGCGGAACGCCTTGTTGAACGACAGGCGCACGGCGTGGTCGGCCGCCGGCTTCAGGATCAGCGCGACGCGTGGCGAGAACACCGGATCGGCAATGTTGTCGTACTTGTCCAAGCGCGCACCCAGGCTGACCCGAACGAGGTCGGTCAGGAACATCTCGTCCTGCACGTACGCACCCATCTCGGTGCGGTTGTCGCCGCGCGGCGCAATCGACAGGTCAAACATGTTGAAGCGGACGTTGCCGCCGTAGCTCAATACGTGACGGGCGCCGAAGGTGTTGATGTTGCCGACCTCGAAGTCGTAGGTCTTGGTGTCGAACTTGAACAGGATCGGCTGGCCGTCGAGGCCAATCGCCAGCAGGCCCTTGGCATCGCCGTCCAGCATGTTCGTGAAGAAGTTGAACTTGAAGGCGTTGCGCGTGTAGCGCATGGTGCCGTAGGAGACGCTGACGCCGGTCATGTCAAACGGGCCGATGCCGGTGTGGATGATGCCGTCGGTGCCCGAGTAGCCACCGGCCATCACCAGCTTGTACTTCCCGTCGGGCGCGTCGTAGTCCACGCGCGTGTCGAACTTGGGCTGCGTCGTCCCCTGGTTCGCGAACGAGGGGTACTGCGTACCGGTGCCGTTCGGGATCACACCGGTCGGCCGCGGGAAGGCGTCGGACGTGTACCCACCGCCAGAGATCTTGTACGCCCAGCGATCGTTGACCGCAGCGGCGTGCGTCGCGTTGATGCCGAACATCGAACCGGCGCCCAGTTTCTCGCCGTTCCCGGCATCGCCGTCGAAGGCGCCGAAGGTGATGGTGGCGCTGGTGCCCGCGAGTTCACGCGGCGTCTTCGAGATGAAGTTGACCACGCCGTTCATGGCGTTGGCGCCCCACACGGACGAGGCCGGGCCGCGAATGACTTCGATCTGCTTCAACTCGTTCGGATTCACTGGCAGCAGGTCCCAGGCGACGAAGCCGAAGAAGTCCAGGTAGAGGCTGCGGCCATCGAGCAGCGCCAGTGTCGACGTGGCGAGGGTCGAGGTCGCGCTACGCATCGTGAGGTTGAAGTCACGCGCGGACGTCTGCGACAGGTTGACCCCGGGCACCGCGCGGAACAACTCGGCGTAGTTCGTGGCCGGCGTCGACTCAATCACGTCACTCGTCACCACCGTCATCGTCGCCGGCGCGTTGACCAGTTTTTCTTCGATCTTCGAGGCGGTGACCACCACCTGCTCTTCGTAGATCGGTTGCCCG
>CAMBHC010000204.1 GCA_945866285.1 Candidatus Sulfopaludibacter sp. SbA3
CTTGGTGTGACTCACCCGATTGAGTCAATCCTAGGACTTCTCGAAGCTGAAGTGAGTTAGCGACTTCTCTAATGCTGACTTCCCGTCCTCTGGTTCCGGCGCGGGACGTCGCGGCGGCATCCAGTCCCAGGCTAGCGAGCACGCGAAGGGGGGCCGTGACGAGCACCTCGTTTGTCGATAGCCGAACTATCGAGCTAGTCCCGCCGGCGGCGGCTAGGTCGGCCTGGATGTTCCATCGGAGTGTCTCTCTCTTGCGTTCTGGCCCGAGCGGTGCGATGAGTGTGACCAAGACAATTGAAAGGGGTTCGGAGTGCGTCCGTTCTGGCCCCACGGCTCGATGCGAAATGAGTGCATCCAGCACCGTATACAGCGTCTCTCTAGACGTCCGTCCGCTGCCGTCAATGGACGCAACTTGGTCATGCGCCATCGATTGAGACAGGGAAGCCGCAAGAAGTGGCGCGATCGATTGAATTAGCACCCTTTGCGCGACGTCGATCTCGGCGCCAGCAGGGCTGTAGAAGGTTATTGCGCCGACCAAGACGTCGCCATCGACTAGGGGAACACTCGAACCGAGAGCAACTCCTGCCGAGCGGGCGAGCTCCTTAGGTAGGTCGAGTGTGGCGTCTGAGTTCCAGATTGGAGTCCGATGGGCAGCGACCCACCCCGAAAGTCTGTCGCCTAGCGGAATTTCAGGCCCTTCAACAAGTTGCGCCATTGGCCCGTATGCGAAGAGGCACCTTATTGAGTGACCATTCTCGGCGACACCGAACAGCAAGACTGACCGCGCATTTGTCAACCGCAGGAGGTGCGTTGATGTGATCGCGCCGAGATCTTCGACTGAAAGTCCCGCGGGTGACGAATGGATCGAACGAAGCAGTCCGAGAACTTTCACCGGCAGCCGGTCGGAGACATCGCTCAGGGAGGGACTGGGCGCTTCTGGAGTAATCCGGAGTTTCGTCGCGATGGAATCGATCGCGTCTTTGTCGGTGTCCTGCTCTTGGGCATCCTCGGATAGCTGCTGTTGTGCCTCAATGAACTTGTCGACAACCATCGGGTCGTACATAGAGCCGCGACGTTGAACTAGAACGGAGATCGCATCTTCTACAGACAGGCGCGGCCGATAGGGTCGGTCCGATGTCAACGCATCAAAGCAATCGACAACTGACAGAATCCTTGCTCCGAGAGGGATCGCAACACCCTTGAGTCCGCTGGGATACCCTGTGCCGTCCCAGCTTTCGTGGTGATGTCTGACGATGGGTACCACCGGGTAAGGGAACTCGATCGAGGAAAGTATGTCGGCTCCGATGTTGGCGTGTTGCTTCATGACGTCAAATTCATTGGCCGTCAGTGGCCCCGGCTTGTTCAGAATGAACTCTGGTATCGCCAGCTTGCCCATGTCGTGGAGAAGAGCGGCAGCTTCGATCGCTCTTACCTGGAGGTCGTCATTGACGCCGACACATTTCGCCAAGCCGACCGCATAGCGCTGCACTCGCCGAATGTGGCCATGTGTAATCTGGTCCTTGGCATCAATTGCCATGGCGAGAGTCTCAATCGTCGAGAGGTACATTTTGTTTACGTGAGTTAGGTGCTTGTTTGCGTCCTCGATTCGGCCGAGTGACGTCTTGAACGTTAGATACGAAATAAGTAACAGGGGAACAATAATGCCCAGCGTCGTGAAGTCGATTTCCTTCGTGTAAGCGACAAGAAGACCAGCGACCGATCCGCCGCCGAAGTAGTTGACGGACAGCCACAAGAAGTTGTCTCGCCAGATGACGAGTGGGGGCTTCTCCTGTTCGAGGGCAAGCGCGAACGCCACCAGCCAGCTATTAAGCAGGAAATAGGAAAGTGTAAAGAGAAAGAGCGGAACCAGGATTTGCGCCAGCGGCGTGTGTTCGACGGAATACGGAGGAATTCCGGCTGACGCAAAGAAGACGTAGCCCGACACCTTGGTCGCCAGGGCAACAGCGGCGACGTTAAAGATGACGCGGTATGGTTCGCGGGCGTGATGACCAAGCCGGAGCGAGATGATCAGCGCGTCCAGTAGTGCTGTGACCGTACCGGCCGCGGGACCGAAGAGCATCACTGACGCGAATACGAAGGTGTCCGAAACCGAGAGGCGAGCCCGAACACCTGGGATTCGGACGGTGAACGTGCCGGTTAGCAGCGTCAGGGCCGCGAGAATAAGCCACTGCAGGTCGACCCGTTGGAGCAGCAGTTGCGCCAGGGAGTGAATTGCTACGGCGATTCCGACCGCCGACACTCCCATCACGTACGTGCGGACTCGCCACGGTAGGGTCCAGAAATTGTGAGCCATCTCTTTACGTCGATATGGTTATCGTCGCTAATCGATTGACACTATTCGCCCCAGATGATGAGCTTCGCCATAACGTCTCCTTTGGAAAACCTGCGCATTAGTCGATCACTGACGACGGATTCCCTAGTCGCCCCACACAATCACGTCACCCCAGGCAATCACATCGCCCCACACGATGACATCGCCCCAAACAATCACGCCTTGAGTGACCGTGGAGTCACCCCAGACGATGACGTCACTTGCTATTGTCGAATCACCCCAAACGATCACGTCACCCCATACGATGACCTGCGAGGATGGGTCGCGATCTGGGAGTGCGAGTGAGAATCCGGTGGCAGCTCCTGTTCGCTGTGGCGTCAGAGTGGGAAGGGTGTCGAGATCTTTGATATCCAAGCTCCCAGCACCGCTCGCCAACAAGCCCGCAGAGGGCATGAAATCAGCGCTCGCCTGTAGCGCTAGCTTGACCTGCAGTGGCGTCAGTTCTCCACGCCCGTCGAGCAACAGAGCTACGGCGCCGGTGACAACAGCCGCCGACATACTCGTGCCGCTCATCGAGAAGTAGTCCCTCGCGCCAGGGCCATCGATTAGTCGCTCAGGAAACTGGCTCATCAACGTCGCGCCGGCCGCTGCGGTGGAAACAATCTTCGAGCCAGGTGCGACCAAGTCAGGCTTGACGATGTGGTCCACCAGGGTCGGGCCCTTGGAGCTCCACGGGGCAACTTCGTCGTCGCCTTTGTCTGCCGTGCCCTGCGTGCGGATGGCACCTACCGTAATGGCGTATGGCGAGATGCCGGGAGACGTGATGCTGCCGTAGACTTGCTGGCCCTGATCGTTGGTGCCGTAGTTACCCGCCGACGCCACGACCACAAGGCCGGCCTTGACAGCGCGCTCAACGGCCAGACACAGCGGGTCGTCTTTGTAGCTCTGCGTCGGCGCAGCGCCCAAGGAAAGATTCAAGACGCGAATGCCGAAATGCTCGCGATAGCGGATGGCCCAGTCGATGGCCTCGACCACGTCGCTGGCCTGGCCGCTGCCGTCGGCGCCCAGCACCTTCAGGTTGATCAAGTGCGCGGCCGGTGCCATGCCACTGTGCGCGCCTTCTGCTGTGTTCTTGAAGGAGCGTGCCGCGACGATGCCGGCGATGTGTGTGCCGTGGCCATACTCGTCTCGGCCCCGGCCGCGGCGATCAGTGAAATCCACACTGGCCACCACCCGGCCCCTCAGCGCCGGATGGTCGGCAATACCACTGTCGATAATGGCGACGCCAATCCCGCGACCGTCCACCGCTCCGAGCGTCGCGACCGCTCCGGACCACGCCGCGTCGGCGCCGGTCGTGCGGGTCGTCACGGCCATGTGCGAATGCACAACGGGATCACCGGACAGCGCGTCGACCTCGTCATCCTGCGACAGCGAGTCCATCGCGCCCTTTGACGCCGTCAACACGGCACCCGAACTCAGCAGCTTCTTCACGACCAGGCCGTGGCGCTTCGCCAGCCGGTCAATGCGCTCCTGTGACCCAGAGACGATGATGTCGATGGGGGCTGACGATCCGGAGCTGAGGTGCGCAACCAGGTCCGACGACAACCGCGCGCGTCGTCCGCCTGCCGCCGCCGGCGCCGCACACGCCAGCACGACGGCCGCCATAATCAATAGGGCCGTGGAGCCATGCCATGTCGGCCGGTATCCGCGTCCGCGGTTCCAGCCATCCGGCTGCAGGTTCACCATTCGGGACTCCAAGGTCTGGACCATTTCGGTTAAGAGCAATTCGAGTGCAGGGCCAAAGAACCGCCGCGGTTAGTGCGAGCCGCGCATTTCTTCGACCGAATCCATCAACACGCGCTGGGAGCCGCCGAGCGTGCGGATGGTGCGGAGCCGGCCATCCCGGATCCGGTAGTAAACGGTGCGGCGGGAGACGGCCAGCAGCTGAGCCGCCTGTTCGATGCTTACGCTGCGACCTACCCGCGGCTGAAATTCCGGTTCGCTGGCCGCCCTTGAGTCGGCGCCGTATGTCAGCGTTTGAACGTCCATTGCAGTGCTCCTCCGGACACGTGAATGGCACGGCGGATGCCACCCGGCAGGGTGTCGCCGCGATATTCGGCTAAGTAATTGCATCGGCAGGGTTTGGTGTTCTACGATGCGGTCGATCACACTGGACGGCGGGCCAGGTGAGACGGCCAAGGCGTTGCCCCGGCCGAGGCCGTCGGCTCGGCCGACCGCCAAATTGCACGCAAAGCGAACGAATTTCGGTTTCCGTTCACCGAAAAAACCGGCCAATCTATTGGCCGACAGGACAAGAAGTGAACCGACAATCGCGGGCATTGCTGAGCGTTCTGCTGTTGGGCTTCATCGCCTTCATGGGATGGCGCTGGTGGTCCGATCAGCAGGACCGCGCCGACCAGGCCACCGAGATCGTCTTCTCTGACGTCAGCACCCGCGGCGGCGTCCTGACCTCGTCGTTACGCAGCGAGCCCCGGACGTTCAACCGCTGGGTCGATCGCAACTTTCCACCCGAGCTCATCTCGCAGCTGACGCAGAGCAAGCTGATTCGCATCAACCGCTCGACCCAGGAGATCGAACCGGCGCTGGCGCAGTCGTGGATCGCGTCGCCCGACAACCAGACCTTTACCCTGACCCTGCGCGAGGCGGACTGGTCCGACGGCACCCCATTTACCTCCGCCGACGTCCTCTTCACCTTCAAGGCCGTCTACGATCCGAAGGTCAACAGCGTCCTGGCCAGCGCCTTGCTGGTCGGGGGCCAGCCACTGGCCGTCACCGCGCCCGATGCGCACACCGTGGTCATCAAGTATCCGGGTCCCTTCGGTCCCGGTATCGCCATGCTCGACAACCTGTCGATCGCGCCGAAGCACAAGCTGGCGGCCGCGCTCACCGCCGGCACCTTCGCGCAGGCCTGGGGTGTCGCCACGCCGGTGAACGAGCTGGTCTCACTCGGGCCGTTCGTGTTGTCGCGCTACGAGCCCGGACAACGGCTGGTCTTCGACCGCAATCCGCACTATTGGAAGAAGGACGCGTCCGGCGCGGCGCTGCCGAACCTCGATCAGCTCATCCTCGAAGTCGTGCCCGACCAGAACGCCGAACTCGTTCGCCTGCAGGCCGGCCAGATCGACATGCTGCAGCAGCAAGTGCGGCCTGAAGACATCGCCACCCTCCGGCCCATGGCCGACCAGGGCAAGGTCAAGTTGCTCGA
>CAMBHC010000205.1 GCA_945866285.1 Candidatus Sulfopaludibacter sp. SbA3
GTGCGCAGCGGGTGGCGTCCGACGCGATTGCCAGCGCCACGGCCGCGGACCGCGTGTCGGTGGTGTTGTTTGCGGAGAGCGCCGAAGTCGCGTTGCGGTCGACGCCGGATCGCTCGCGCGCGGTGGCCGAGATCAACGCCGCCACGCCCGGGCCGGGCGCGACGAAGTATGGTCCGGCGCTGAAGCTGGCGGGGAGCCTCCTCGCCGAGTCGCTGTTGCCGCGCAAGGAAGTGATTGTCGTCTCCGACTTCCAGCGCAGTGGCTGGCAACCCGATGACACCTTGCGATTACCAGGTGGCACGGTGATCACCACCGCCGTGGTCGAGGGCGCCACCGGCCCCAGCCTGGCGTTGACGCCGGCCACCTTGCTGCGCACGCGTGAGGCGGGCCAGCCTGAGCGGGTCACCGTGACTGCCGGGGTGCTGAATCGAACGGCCACCGAGGCGACGGCTGTTCCGGTGCAGCTCGAAATGGATGGCCGCATCGTGCAGACGCTGTCGGTCAACGTCGCCGGTAACGCGTCGGCGACCGTGACGTTCGCGCCGGTCTCGATTGCGGCCACGATCACGCGCGCCACCGTGCGCCTGGGCGCCGACGCGCCCAAGGGCATGGCCGTGCAGTCGGGCGTCGCGCCGGCGGCGTCGGCCATCGACGCGCTCGCGCGCGACAACGTCTTCAACTTCACGATTACGCCGAGCGCGCCGGTGCCAGTGACCGTCGTGACGCAGGGGAATCGCGATGACGCCAACCTGTATTTGTCGCGCGCCCTGGCCATTGGCGAGGCGCCGCGTTTCGAGACGTCACTGCAGCCGGCCGAGGCCCTGGCCGGTGACGCCGTGAACCGCGCGAGGCTGCTGATCCTGAACGACGTGTCGGTCGCCGAGGCGGCGGCGGCCAATTTGGTTACGTTCGTCGAGGGCGGCGGGGGCCTGCTGATGGCGCTTGGGCCGCGCGCCTCGTGGCCGTCCTCGCGGGAGGCGTGGTTGCCGGCGGTGGTCGGGCCCACCGTGGATCGCACGCGCGGCGCGGCGGCCAAGCTGAGTGGCATGGACTACGGCCACGCCGTGTTCGAACCGTTCCGCGCTCCGCGCAGCGGTGATTTTGCGACCGCCCGGTTCTACTCGTATCGCGGACTCAAGACAGCGAAGGACGCGACGGTGCTGGCGCGCTTCGACACCGGCGAGCCGGCGCTGGTCGAGAAGGCCCTTGGCCGCGGTCGCGTCGTGTTGTTCGCATCGACGATTGACCTGAGCTGGAACGACCTGGCCCTGAAGCCGGTGTTCCTGCCGTTCGTGCATCAGCTCGGCCGGCACTTGTCGGGATTCCGCGAGCAGCCGGCGTACCTCACGATTGGCGAGGTGCTGGATATCACGGCAGCCGAGATCGCCGCCGGCGCCACGACCAGCTCGGCAATGACGGCTGGCGGCCGGACCGTGCTGGCACCATCTGGTCAGCGTCGTGATTTGTCCACCTCCGCGCAGGGCGTGACGGCGGACAAGACGGGCGCCGGCGTGACCGCCGCACTGGAGTTGGCGGAGCAGGGCTTCTACGAAGTTCGCGGCGCGGGACGAGAGCCGGGGCCGATGATCGTGGCGGCGGCCAACGTGAATCTCGCCGAATCGAATCTCGATCGCATGGATCCGAAAGAGCTGGTGGCCGGTGTCACGGGTAACAGCGTGGCCGGCTCAACCGGAGCCCAGGACGTCTTACCAGACAAGGCGCAGGAATTGGCCCAGCGGGTCTGGTGGTATCTACTGTTCGCAGGTATCCTGCTGCTGATCGCCGAGACCGTGGTGGCCCAGCGACTGTCGCGCGCCACCCGTTAGTGCTGTAGCGTCCGGCTTTAGCCGGACCAAGAGGGGAACCGCCCAATGGGTGAGCTCAATCCGCGTGCGCAACTGCTCGAAGTGGTCCGGCAGGTACGCCGGCGCTGGCGCATCAAGCTCGCACTGCGAGGTGCGGTCGGCTTCCTGATCGCGGGCATCGTCGCCATCCTGGCAATTGCCTACACGCTCGAGGCGCTGAAGTTCACGCCCTCGGCCATCTTCTGGTTCCGCATTGTGACCGGCCTGGTGCTGGTGGCCGCGGGAGCGTGGTTCTTCGCGCGGCCGCTGTCGCGGAAGGTCACCGACGAACAGGTGGTGCTCTACCTCGAAGAGCACGAGCCGTCGCTCGATTCCACCATCCTGAGCGCCATGGAGGCGTCGGAACGGCCCGGCGACTGGTCGCCGGTGCTGATCAATCGCCTGGTCGAGAACGCCATCGAGCGCGCACACGAGATTCACGAGGGCCAGCGCATTGAGCGCGACTCGATGATGCGCTATGCGTGGATCTCTGGCGGCGTCGCCTTAGCGGCGGTCGCGTTGTTCACGCTCGGCCCCGCTTACTTGCGTCACACCCTGTCGGCGATCTTCGTCATCTCCGCCGACGCAGAAGCCGCAGCGCCGTATCGCATTGAGGTGAAGCCGGGCAGCATCAAGGTGCCGAAGGGCGCGGATCAGATGATCAACGCCACCATCTCGGGCTTTGATTCCGCCGACGCCACCATCCTGATTCGCAAGGCCTCGCAGTCGGCGTTTGAGCGCGTGCCGATGGTCAAGGGCGAGAACGGCGCTTACGAGGGCATGCTGTTCGACCTGGCCGAGCCCCTCGAGTACGTGGTCGAAGCCGCGGGCGTGCGCTCTGCCGTGTTCAACCTGAACGTGGTCGAGTTGCCGTACGTGAAGAAGCTCGATCTCGAATTTACCTATCCTGCGTACACGGGCCTCGAGCCGCGCAAGATCGAGGACGGCGGCGACGTCGCCGTGCTGAAGGGCACCGATGTGCGCGTCACCATCACGCCGACCATGGCGTCGAAGGGTGGTCGCGTGGTGTTGGGCCCGCCTTCGCTCGCCACGGCGTCGGCGGCGAGCTCCGGCGAGGTCTCGCCGAAGCGGCCTTCGGCCGCGAAGGCGGACGACAGCGAGAGCGTGCCGCTCACGGTGAACGCCGATGGCACGCTGACCGCGCAGTTCAAGGCGCAGCACGACGGCTTCTATCACGTCGAGCTCGACTCCGCTGGCGGCGACCGCCTGCCGGCATCGCCGCAATACACCGTGGACCTGCTCGCAGACCTCGCGCCGACGGTGAAGCTGTCGAAGCCGGGCCGCGACACCGACGCGACCCCCGTGCAGGAATTCTTCGTCGAGGCGCAGGCCGACGATGACTACGCGGTGAAGAACTTGCAGTTGGTGTATTCGGTGAATGGCGGTCCCGAGAAGACCATCCCGCTGTTCAACGGGACGAAGCCGGTCGCCGAAGTGACCGCCGGACACACCTTCTACATGGAGGAGCTCGGCGTGAAGGCCGGCGATTCGTTGTCCTACTTCGCGCGAGCCACCGACAACGACGCGGTCGCCGGTGCCAAGCAGGCGACCAGCGACATCTTCTTCCTGCGCATCCGGCCCTTCGACAAGAACTTCAAGCCGGCGACTTCGATGTCAGGTGGCGGCGGTGGTGGTGGCGGAGGCGGCGGCCAGGAAGTGGGCGCGCTGTCGCAACAGCAGCGCCAGATCATCTCCGGCACGTTCAATATCCAGCGTGACCGCAAGACGCTGAAGGCCGACAAGTTCCGCGCCGACATGGTGGTGCTGACCCTGGCGCAAAGCAAGTTGCGCGACCAGGTGAAGGGCCTCGTCGAGCGCATGAACAGCCGCCTCGTCGTGTCGGATCCTTCGTTCAAGAAGATCGCCGAGCTGTTGCCGAAGGCGGCCGAGCAGATGACGCTGGCGGAGCAGCAACTGCAGGGCCAGAAGCCCGATGGCGCACTGCCGCCCGAGAACCTCGCACTGCAGTTCCTGCAGCAGGCGGAAGAAGAGTTCGAACTGCAGGTGCAGACGGGCCGCCAGGCCGGCGGCGGTGGTGGTGGCGGTGGCGCCGGTTCGATCGCGGAAGACCTGGCCGACTTGTTCAAGATGGAACTGGACAAGATGGCGAACCAGTACGAGACCAACGCGCAGGCCTCGTCTCAGCAGCAGGACCAGCAGATCGACGAGCTGGCCGAGAAGCTGAAGGAACTGGCGCGCCGACAGGAACAGGAAATTGAACGCCAGCGGCGCCAGGCCGCCGGGCAGTCAGCGGGTGGTGGCGGTGGCGACCTGCAGCGCGCGCTGGCGGAGCAGGCCGAAGAAGCCGCGCGGCAGCTGGAGAAGCTGTCGCGGGATCAACAGCGCCAGGACTTGGCTGATACCGCGCGAGAGTTGCGCAGCGCCGCTGAGTCGATGAAGCGTGCCGCCGCGAAGGGCGACCCGTCCGCGGGTGGCCAGGCCGCAGCGGCCGCCGACCGCTTGCGCGAAGCTCAGCGTCAGCTCACCGGCAATCAGCAGGCGCGCGGCGAGCGCGACGTGCGCGAGGCGCAGCGGCAGGCCGAAGAGATAGCGGCGGAGCAGAAGGACATTGCCGACGATGCCCGCGGCTTGCCGCAGGCCGGTCCCGATCGCCTGCAGCAGTCACAGTTGCTGGGCCAGCGCAAGGACGCGCTCGAGAACAAGGTCGCCGGCCTCGAGAAGCAGCTCGATCGCATGGTGGGCGAGCAGACCAAGGATGCGAAGGACACCGCCCGCAAGTTGTCAGAGGCCGTCAGCGGCATTCGCGACAACAAGGTGAAGGAAAAAATCCGCTACTCGAAGAGCCTGCTCGGCTCGGGCGCGCCGCAACAATACGCGCGTAACTTCGAGGAAGAAATCGGCGCCAATATCGATGCGCTGCGCAAGAAGCTGAATGATGCCGCCAACACGGTGGGGCAGCAGGGCCGCGACAAGAGCACCGAGGCGCTCGACAAGGCGCGCGAGCTCGCGCGTGGCATGGACTCCATGGGCCAGCGAATGGCCGAGCGCTCGCGCCAAGGTGAGCAAGGTGAGCAAGGTGCCAAGGGTGCCAATG
Source organism: Candidatus Sulfopaludibacter sp. SbA3 (assembly GCA_945866285.1). Lineage (GTDB taxonomy): Bacteria > Acidobacteriota > Vicinamibacteria > Vicinamibacterales > UBA2999 > 12-FULL-67-14b. The sequence goes on from CAMBHC010000205.1 coordinate 4,921, forward strand.
GTGCCAAGGGTGCCAACGGTGCCAACGGTGCTGAAGGCCAGCAGGGCCAGGACGGCAAACCAGGTCAAGACGGCAAGTCCGGCCAACAGGGACAGGGCCAGTCCGGCAAGGAAGGCCAGGGTCAAGGTCAAGGTCAGGGCCAGGGCCAGGGCGGGCAGCAGGGCCAGCAAGGTGGCAATGGCGGCGGTGGCCGTGAAGACATGGGCGGTCGCGCCAGCATCGGTGGCTTTGGCGACGGCGGCTGGAACGGCAGCGACCGCAGCCCCGGTCGTCTCTCGCCTGATGACATTCGCCAGTTCCGCGGCGAGGCCCGGCGCTGGGCGCAAGAAGGCCAGGCGCTGCGCAACATGCTGCGCGAGCAGAACATCGATCCGAAAGAGCTCGACGAGATCATGAAGCGCCTGCGCGACCTCGACTCCGAGCGCGTCTACCAGGATGTCGCCGAGCTGGAGCGCTTGCAGACCTTCGTCGCCGAGGGGATGAAGCGCTTCGAGTACGGCCTGCGCCGCAAGGTCGGTGACGAAACCGATCGCGCCCTTGTGAACGGCTCCGACGAAG
>CAMBHC010000206.1 GCA_945866285.1 Candidatus Sulfopaludibacter sp. SbA3
CGCATCCGTGATGAAGAACTGGCGGTCATTGCGGCTCTTGTAGACACCGTTATCAAAGTTGGCGAAGGTCAGGCCTTCCGCAATCACTTCCACCCGCGCGACCGTCGACAGGACGCCGGGCTCGACATCGGCCCATGCTACCCGGCCGAGGCGCTGATTCCGGGCCGACTGCGCTGCGGTCGCAGCCATGCGGCGGAATCGCTCGGCATCAATCTCGGCGCGTGGGCCGCCGCCAACAAACATGACGCGCGCCGCCTGCCAGTTCTGGCCTGGCCGTCGCGACACGTAGGTTTCGCAGGCCTTGCCGTGAAACTCGCCGCGTTCTAGTGCTGAGCTCAGGTCGCCGCCCATGACGGCGTCGTAGGCCGCCACCGCCGACGCGGTGTTGTCCTGGGCGATTGGGATGATGATGAGGTCGGCGTCGGTGTCGCCCACGCGGGCACGGCTCACGGACAGGCGAGGCACTTCGTAAGGGACCTGCATGTTGGGTTAGAATTCCTTTGCGCCCCGCCTGCGGGGGACCTTGCCATGCAATTACATACCGGCGTCGCTCAGGTCGCAATCCTGGCGTTCAGCGCTCTACTCGTCATCCCGAATGCCCTGCAGGCCCGCGAGCAGGGCGGCAATAAGAAGCCTAGTTTATCACTCAAGGTGACACCGGCCGTGACGTTCGCGCCCGCGCGGGTCGTGGTGGTGGCCGAGGTGAAGGGTGGCGCTGACAACAACGAGGAGTTTTACTGCCCCACCGTGGAGTGGGAGTGGGGCGACTTCACGACCTCAACGGCCGAAGCCGATTGCGAGCCGTACGACGCCGCCAAGAGCCAGATCCGCCGGCGCTATACGGTCGAGCACCAATTCAAGAATCCCGGCAGCTTCCGGATCCGGCTGTCCCTGAAAAAGGGCGACAAGGTGATTGGTTCCTCGAATACCCTCGTCCAGGTGCGTCCGGGTCTCGGCGACCCGGGCGGTCAGTAAGCCGCGCTGGTGGCCTGCGGTGCTGGGCCGGTCGCAATCGGCGGCGGCACCCGGTGCCACCGCCCCAGGCCAGTCAGAATCGCGGCGCCCAGGCCGACGGTCCACGCCACGAACTCAATCGCCAGTCCGACCATCAGGATCGCAACGGCCAACGGCCGGAGCGCCGTGGGGCCGACCCCGATCATGTGCGCAGCCAGCGTGGGCGCCATGATCAGGAAGAAGCCGATCGCCGTCGCGACAAACGCATTTCCCGGCTGCCACCCCAGGCGATCCTCCACCCCCTCACCGAGCCGGCATGCCAGCGAGGTGACGCCCAGCACGAGTGCGAACACCGCGATGGCAATCGCGGTCGGCACCAGCAGCGCTACGAACGGAATGCCGATGATGGTGATGGCGAGGCCAATGGAGGCCACGAGCAAGACCGGGACGAAGAAGACCTCGGCGGCGAGACCAATGAGCGCCGCGCGAATGGGCTCGGCCACCGCGGCGCGACCACTGCGGGCCACGGCGGGTCGGGCGACCACCAGCATCAGGGCCATCAGCACGGCCAGCAGCGACACGCGTGCAAACGTGCCGGCCAGAATCAGCCACCGGCCGAAATCACCGAACTCAAACGTGGGCAGCCAGCCGAAGGTGCGCCGCGACCAGTCGCCGAACGAGATGTAGTTGACGCTGCCGGTATGCCGCGCGCCGGCGTCGCGTTGCAGGTGCCCGCCGACCAGCACGATGTCGCCCCGAACATCGGCAGTGGACGTGAGCCGCAGGTTACCGCCGACCACGACAATGCCGTCGCGAACCCGGCCATCGACAATGACGTTTCCCCCGACGACGACCGCGGCGTCGGTGACCTCTTCGTCGCGTTCGATGTGGACGTCCTGGCCGAGGGCCAGGCGCGTGCCGGTGAGTCGGTAGGTTGAGGTATCTCCCGACTGCGCAAAGGCAGCCAACGGAGTAATCAATCCGGCCAGGACGACGGTCAGCAGTGCTTTTCGCATCAACACCTCACCCCCTCGTACGGACGAGGGCACGGCGGTGTAAGTTCCCTAGAAGTGACCGAGCGGATTGGCGACGCGCAGCGTGGCGCCCGTAGCCGCGATAACCGTCTCCAAGGTCGTGTCGCTGGCGATTTCCTTCAGCAGCAGACCCTCAGGTGTCACGTCGATCACGGCCAGTTCGGTCACGATTTGGCTGACCACCTTCAGGCCCGTGAGCGGCAGTGTGCACTTGGGCAGAATTTTGTGGCCGCCGTCCTTGGTGGTGTGCTCCATGGCAATGACCACGCGCTTGGCGCCGGCCACCAGGTCCATGGCGCCGCCCATGCCCTTCACCATCTTGCCGGGGATCATCCAGTTGGCGAGGTTGCCCTCGGCATCCACTTCGAGGGCGCCCAGCACAGTGAGGTCGATGTGCCCGCCGCGCACCATCGCAAACGAATCGGCGCTGCTGAAGTACGACGTGCCGGGTAGTTCGGTGACGGTCTCCTTGCCGGCGTTGATCAGGTCGGCATCCACTTCAGATTCGCGCGGATACGGCCCGACTCCCAGCATGCCGTTCTCGGAATGCAAGGTGATCTCGATCCCCGGCGGCACGCAATTAGCCACCAGCGTCGGCATGCCGATGCCCAGGTTCACGTAGTCGCCATCCTTGAGGTCGCGGGCAATGCGCTGGACGATGCGGTCGCGCTTATCCATTGGTGATGGTCCGTTTCTCGATTCGCTTCACGTACGTCTGGCCTTGCAGCAGTCGCTTCACAAAGATGCCCGGGGTATGAATGCCGTCCGGCTCGAGCGCGCCGGCATCCACCAACTCCTCGACTTCGGCAATGGTGTGGCGCGCAGCCGTCGCCATCATCGGATTGAAATTGCGCGCGGTCTTCCGATACACGAGGTTGCCGACCCGGTCGCCCTTCCAGGCCTTGATGAAGGCGAAGTCGGCCGACAGCGGTGCTTCCAGGATGTAGGTGCGGCCGTCGATCACCCGGCTCTCCTTCCCTTCCGCAATCAGCGTACCCGCGCCGGTGGGCGTGAAGAAGCCGCCAATGCCGGCGCCAGCGGCGCGCATGCGCTCGGAGAACGTGCCTTGCGGCACCAGCTCGACCTCGATCTCTTTTTGCAGGAACTGCCGCTCGAACTCCTTGTTCTCGCCGACGTAGGTCGAGATCATCTTGCGTACCTGGCGCGACTTCAGCAGTGGCCCGACGCCGTAGTCGTCGATGCCGGCGTTGTTGCTGATGATGGTCAGGTTCCTGGTGCCGCGGCGATGCAGCGCGGCGATCAGGTGTTCGGGAATGCCGCAGAGCCCGAAGCCGCCCATCATGATGCTGGCGCCATCGGGAATCGCGGCGACTGCTTCGTCTGCAGTAGCCAGGACCTTGTTCATGTCTCGATTATAGGCAGGAAGACTTGGCGCGCGCCGCTTCGGCGAAGAACGTGCGAATGGCCTCGCGGTCGTCGAGCTGATCAGACAGGGTGACCAACTCCGCCGCCAGCCGGCGCAAGAGCGGCTTCACCTCCTGGCTGTTGGTGGCCAGGATGCTTTCCCACACACTGGCCTGGCTCCCGGCCAGCCGGGTGGTATCGCGCAGTCCCTGGCCCGCCCACTTGAGGTTGTCGGTGCCGATTGCCCGGTCGACGGTCAACATGAGCGCACTGGCGACCAGTTGCGGCAGGTGACTGACGGCGGCCATCAGCCGATCGTGCTCCTCGCCGTGATCGGTCAACACCACTGGCCGTGCGCCGAGTGCCTCCACGAACTTGACGGCCCTGCGGACCGCATCTGGGGCATCGGGATTGGTCAGGAACCACGCGCGGCCATCAAACAGGTCAGCCCGTGCCTCAGACGGCCCCGTCGACGTGCCGCCAGCCATGGGATGACCACCGACGAACTGCGACAGGTGGGCTGCCGCAGCCGCGGCCATCACCGCACGCTTGGTGCTTCCCGTGTCGATGACCAGGGCGTGCCGATGCATGATCGCGCCAAGACGCGGCAGCGTCTGGACGATCACATCGACCGGCATGGCAAGAATCACCACCAGCGAGTCGCCGATGGTTTCAAGCGGCTCGCCCTGGTCAACGGTACGGACCTCGAGGCCCGGCCAGCGCCGGGCAGCCGCCAGCGCAACCGAGGTGCCGATCAGCCCCGGACCGACGACGGCGAGACGTGGCTGCGTATCAGGCATTTGATTCCCTTGGCACCTTAGGCACCCCTGGGCACCTCAGGCACCCTAGCTCACCTCGCCCAACCGCGACGGGCGACTGGCTCGAGGCAAATGCTGCGGCCAATGGCCGGAGCGATGATTCGCAGTTCCGCCATCAGGCGATCGAACTGCGCCGGGAACATCGACTGCGCGCCGTCACTGAGCGCGTGATCGGGGTCGTTGTGCACTTCGATGATCAGGCCGTCGGCACCGGCGGCCACCGCCGCGCGCGCCATGGGCGACACCTTGTCGCGGCGGCCCATGCCGTGGCTCGGGTCCACGAAGATCGGCAGGTGCGACAACTCCTTGATAATCGGGATGGCCGACAGGTCCAGCGTGTTGCGGGTGAAGGTTTCGAACGTGCGGATGCCGCGCTCGCACAGGATCACGTCGGTGTTGCCGCCTGCGAGAATGTATTCCGCCGACAGCAGCCACTCCTCCATCGTCGCGGCAATGCCGCGCTTCAGCAGGATCGGCTTGCGGGTGCGGCCCAGTTCACGGAGCAGCGTGAAGTTCTGCATGTTGCGCGCGCCGACCTGGTAGATGTCGGCGTACTTGCCGATTACCTCGATCTGGCTGGCGTCCATGACTTCGGTGACGAGTTTGAGGTCGTGGGCGTTGGCACCCGAGCGCAGCAACTGCAGGCCGGCTTCGCCCATGCCCTGGAAGCTGTACGGCGATGAGCGCGGCTTAAAGGCGCCACCACGGAGAATCTTGGCCCCGGCGCGCTTGACGGCGGCCGCCGTGGCGTGGACCTGTTCTTCGCTCTCCGCTGAGCAAGGGCCGGCGATCACGATCACTTCGTCGCCGCCAATGCGGAGGTCGCCGATGGTGATGGTCGTGTCTTCGGGCTTGAAGGTGCGGCTGGCCAGCTTGTACGGCTGGGTGATTCGCACGAGTTCCTGCACGCCGGACATCAGCTCGATCAGGCGCGGGTCCACTTTGCCGCCGCCCACGACGCCCAGCACGATGCGCGAGGCGCCGGTCGAGCGGTGCACGTCCATACCCATATCCACGAGGCTGGCGATGACGGCTTCCACGTCCGTGTCACTCGCCCGCTCTTTCATTACGACAACCATGATGTGCTCTTTCCTTAACAGGCGGGTCTAAAGACCCACCTCGACGTCCGACTTACTGTTCTCGCGCGCATTCCGTTCGGCCTCGAGGCGCTGAATGCACCGGGCCTCATCCATGATGCGTTCATACAACCGGGCCACGGCGTCGCCGTCGAGGGGCCCGCCGAGTTCGGCGCTGACCTTCCGCACGTGCGCGATCACTGCTGCTTCGCGTGCTGGCTCGT
>CAMBHC010000207.1 GCA_945866285.1 Candidatus Sulfopaludibacter sp. SbA3
CGGCCGAACTTGAGGCGCTCACCCGCATGAACGGCGAACGACCTGTCCATCGGCACGGCCTGCCCCTCACACGTCACCTCGAACAGCGCGCCGGCAATCGCCATCGTGGTCTCCGCCTCGATCAACAGTTCGGGGCCAATCAGCGTGACCTCGAGCGTGGCGGCCTCGGGAGTGTTGCCAACGAGTTGGTTCGCGAGACGGTGTGAGAACGCATCCATCGGCCCCGCCACGGGGACACCGACGGCCTGGTGACCGTAGCGGCCGAGATCCTGGATGGTGGTCAACAATCCCGGCTTGATCACTTCCAGCGCGCCACGGCTCATCGACACGAACCCGCCAGCGGCACGAACCGCACCTCGTCACCAGGCGCGAGCAGGCTCGCCGGTGAGCGAGTGGGGTCGAACATCACGGTCGTGGTGCGGCCAATCAACTGCCAGCCGCCAGGACTCGCCACCGGATACACCCCCGTCTGCTCGCCCGCGATCCCGACGGAGCCGATCGGCACGCGCTCACGCGGGGCGCGGTGCCTCGGCATGGCGATCGTTGGATCCACCCGACCCATGTAGGCGAAGCCGGGCACAAAGCCCAGCATGTAGACGCGATAGATGCGTGCCGCGTGGCGTTCGACCACGTCCGCCGACGTGCATCCTGCGTGTTCGGCGACCGCGGCCAGATCCGGACCCGCCTCGCCACCGTAGAGCACGCCGATCTCGATGGGCGTCTTCGCTGACTCAGTAAAAGCGGTCTGAACGAGGGCCGCCTCGTCTGCGATCGCCGTCTCGAGGGCGCGCAAGTCGGTCTGCACGGGATCGAAGTGCACGCCAACGGTGCAGTACCCTGGCGCTACATCACGCACGCCGCGCGCGCGCCGATCGCGCAGGCGCGCCGCCAGCGCAATCACGCGCTGGTTGACCTGTGGATCGATCACCGCCGCAAACTCGACCAGGAGCATCGAATCACCGCACTCGCGAATCCTCATCGCAAGGCGCCGAGCAGCTTGCCGTGAATGCCACCGAAGCCGCCGTTGGACATCACCACGATCACGTCGCCGTCGCGTGCCTCCGCCGCAACGGCCGCGACGATCGCATCGACGGTGGGGAGATGACGGGCCGCCACGCCACGCGCATGCAGGTCCGCGACCAACTGCGCCTCGGATAGCCGCTCGTCGGCCGGCAGGCTCGAGCGGAAGATTGAAGCCAGCACCACTTCATCGGCGCCGGCGAACGCTCGCGCAAAGTCGTCCTGGAACACGCGCCGGCAAGACGAGGCCGAGCGGGGCTCGAAGATCGCCCAAATGCGCCGGTCCCCTACCGACCGCCTGAGGGCCTTCAACGTTTCGTCGACGGCGGTTGGATGGTGCGCGAAATCGTCGTACACCACCACGCCACGAACGTCGCCGACCACTTCGAGGCGCCGCTTCACTCCGGCGAACCCGGCCAGCCCCGCACGGAGGGCATCCACGCCCAGGCCCACGTCGACGCCAACGGCAATGGCCGCCAGCGCATTGCGGACGTTGTGCTCGCCGAGCATCGACATCCGGAAGCGGCCGTGGTCCTGCTGTCCCTGTACGACGGTGAACGCGGTGTCGGCGCCGCTGGTAATGTCCACCGCGCGCCAATCTGCCGACTCCGCCAGGCCGAAAGTCTGTACTCGACTGCGCGCCAGGGGGACGAGTGCCGCCGCGTCTGGGCTGTCGATGCCCAGTAGCGTCAAGCCATTCCGCGGCACCAGGTTGACGAACCGCCTGAACGCCAGTCTCACTTCATCGATGTTCGCGTAGATATCGGCGTGATCGAACTCGATGTTGTTGATGACGGCGACGTCGGGCAGGTACTTCAGGAACTTCGCGGTCTTGTCGAAGTAAGCGCTGTCATACTCATCGCCCTCGATCACGAAGGCCTTGCCCTGGCCGACACGATAGCTCGCGCCGCCGGCACCGAAGTTACGGGCAATGCCACCCACCAGCACCGTCGGATCCGCGCCGGCCGCGGTCAACAACCAGCCCGTCAGCGAGGTCGTCGTCGTCTTGCCATGGGTGCCGGCAATGACGATGGAGTGCGCCGCCCAGAGCCACTGATCGCGAATGGCTTCCGGCAGCGAGGTGTAGCGCAGGTGGCGATCGAGCACCGCCTCAAGTTCGGCGTTGCCACGGGAAATGGCGTTGCCGACCACCACCAGGTCGAGGGGGCCGGCCACGTGCTCGGGCCGGTACCCTTCAAGCACCGTGATGCCCTCGGCGGCGAGGAAGTCGCTCATCGGCGGATAGACATGCTCGTCGGACCCGCTGACATCGTTGCCGCCATGCTTCAGCAGCGCGGCCAGCGTGGCCATGGCCGTTCCACAAACGCCGATCAGATGTACGCGTGCCACTATGAAACCGCCGCCTCTATGATAATGACTGACGGGGACGCGCTGCCGACGACCTCGGCGCGCACGCCGAACGGCAAGGTCCAGGTCGCGCCGGCGGTGTGACCGGACGGAAACCCAAACAGGACCGGGCCGACGAAGCCCGCGGTGAAGTCGCGCAGCACGTCGCGAATCGACGGATCGCCACCGGGCTCATCGCATCCGGGGAACTCGCCAAACACAATCCCGCTCGCGCGACTGACCAGGCCCGCCTGGGCCAACTGCGTCAGCATGCGGTGAATCCGATACGGCCTCTCGCCGATGTCCTCGAGAAACAGGACACACCCGGGCTCGGCCGCGAACGCCCACGGCGTGCCGAGCGATGACACCAGCTGCGTGATGGTGCCGCCCAGCAAGGTGCCGGTGGCCCTGCCTGGACGGAGCACTTCGAGCGCCGCCGGACGCAGCTCCCCCGCCGGCTCTGCCGACATGACGACGCGCCGAAACGAGCTTTCGTCGTAGGCCATCGGCCCCTTGGAAATCCGCCGGTCGATCATCGGGCCATGAATCGCGGTGAGGCCCTGCTGGTGGTAGAAGGAAAGAATCGCGGTGATGTCGCTGTAGCCGATCAGCGCCTTGCGCGAACGGCGCGCCAGCCCCGGATCCAGCAGCGGCAGGACCTGGGCGCTGCCGTAGCCACCGCGCATCGCGACCAGCGCGCCAATCGACGGGTCGGCCCAGGCCTTCTGGATCGCCTGCGCGCGGACGGCCGGAGAACCGGCGACGAACCGGTCCTGGTCGAAGATCGATTCGTCGTAGACCGCCTCGAGACCGAGGCGCGCCAACTCCGCGACACCGGCCGCCAGTTCCTCCACTGGAAACGAACTGGCTGGCGCGACCAGCGCGACCCGGTCGCCGGAGTTCAATTGCCTCAGCGTGATCACAGAAACGCCGCCATCTCCGCAGCCACCTGCTGGTGTTCCGCCCGGCCCAGCACCTGGCGCAGGTTGCGGATGCGCTGACCGGCCGCCGGCCGGTCGCCCATCAGGAAGCGTTCCTTCGCTCGCCGCAGCCGCATGAACGCATCGTCACACCGCGCCGCCGAGATCGTGCCCGACTCGACCGCGCGGACCAGGGCTTCGAGCGTGCGCGCCTGGAGGTCGAGGTCACCACTGCAGATCAGGATGCCGTCGCAGCCGGCCCGAATCGCTTCGACGGCTGACTCCGGCACCGGGTAGCGCGCGCTGACAGCCTTCATCTCGAGATCGTCACTCAGGATCACGCCCTGGAAGCCAAGCTCATCCCGCAACAGCGCCTGCACGACCTTGGGTGACAGCGTCGACGGACGTTCCTCGTCCAGCGCGGGCACGAGCACGTGCGCCGTCATGATGAACGCCACCTGCTCGGCAATCGCGGCACGAAACGGCTCGAACTCGATGGCCCGCAGCCGATCAGGCGGATGCTCGACGAGCGGCAACTCGAAGTGAGAATCGGTGCTGGTGTCGCCGTGGCCGGGGAAATGCTTGCCGCACGCCGCGACACCGGAGGCCTGCAGCGCCTTGATGATCACGCGACCCAGCCGCGCCACATCCTCGACCCGCTCGGACAGGGCTCGATCGCCAATCACCGGGTTCTTCGGATTGGTATGAATATCAAGGACCGGCGCGTAGTCCAGGGTGATGCCGACGGCGCGCAGTTCGCCTGCCAGCGCGGTGGCAAATCGCTCGGCGAGCGCCTCGCCCTCTTCTCGGCCGGCGCGGCCCAAGGTGGCCATGGGCGGCCACTACGTGAAGGGTTCGGTGAGCCGGACCACGCGCCCGCCTTCCTGGTCGACGCTGACCCAGGCCGGAGTCGTCCGGCCGAGGGCCTCGCTCTCAGCCGCCAGTTCGGCCACCTGCTCGGGCGCCTCGATGTTGCGGCTGAACAGGATCACGCCGCCCAGGTCGAACTCGCGCGCCAGCGATCGGATCTCGACCGGCAGGGAGCGATCGGGAATGCTCCCGATCAGGAATTGGCCGATGTCGCGTCTCGTGGCTAGTGGCATTTGCTCCCCGTAGCCTCCGGCTTCAGCCCGGAGCTAAGGTCCGCCACAAGGCGGACTCCACAGAATTATAATTGCGTCGTGCGTATCTCAGCGTCGGCTCCGACACGAATTGATCTGGCAGGCGGCACCATCGACATCTGGCCGTTGTACCTGTTCCACCCCGGCGCACAGACGCTGCATATCGCCATCAGCCTCAGGGCACACGCGTGGATCGAGGCTCGACCGGACGATCGCATCGAGTTGGTCTCCGAGGACACCGACCGCAGGGTGAACCTGCCGGCGGACCGGCTCAGGGAGGATGAGACGCTGCCGTTGCTCGGGCGGCTGGTACACCGCTTTGGGGCGCATGGCCTGCGACTGACGACGCGCGGGGAATCGCCCGCCGGCGCCGGCATTGCCGGTTCGTCAGCCCTGAACATCGCCATCTGTGGCGCCCTGGCACGGTTTACCGGCCAGGACCTCGACCCTGAAGTCCTGATGGACATCGCCAAGGACGTCGAGGCCCAGGTCATTCACGTGCCGACCGGTCTGCAGGACTATCGCCCCGCCATGTATGGCGGGATTGCGGCGCTGGAACTGGAAGCGGGCCGGCCGGTCCGCGTGGCCCTCGATGTCGACCCCGGCGCGCTGCAACGGCGACTGGTGCTGTGTTACACCGGCGAGCCACGGAACTCGGGCACCAACAACTGGGAGATTACCAAGCGGCACATCGATGGCGACCGGCACATCTTCGACTGCTTCGAGCGCATTCGCGACACCGCGGCGGCCATGCGCCTGGCCCTGACGCGTGGCGACTGGGACACCACGGCGCAGTGCCTCGCCACCGAGTGGGAGAATCGCAAGCGCCTGGCTCCCGGGGTCACCACGGCTGTCATCGACGACCTGATCGCACGGGGCATGGCTGCCGGCGCGCAGGGCGCCAAGGTCTGCGGCGCCGGCGGCGGCGGATGCCTGGTCTGCATCGCCCCTCCGGACCAAGTGCCCGCCGTTCGAGACGCGTTGGCCGAAGGCGGCGCGCGTATCCTCGACTTCCGCATCGAGACCACCGGCCTCAGCGTGGTTCAGGATTGACCTC
>CAMBHC010000208.1 GCA_945866285.1 Candidatus Sulfopaludibacter sp. SbA3
GCGACCGTCTCGGCGACGCCCACCTTCGAGCTGTCGTTCGATTCGGGCGTGATGCGATCGTGATTAGTGAAGTTGGTGCGCGCCGACCGCGCCACGTCGACCACCTTGATGACTTCCTCGGTGCGGGCAAAGTAGCCCGGCTTGTAGTCGAGTCCGGCCGACACGCCCCACGCCCCCTGCTCCAGCCCCTTGGTGATGAGCGCGCGCATCTGCTCGATCTCGGCCGGCGTTGGGCGCTTGTCGGCGTTGCCGTTCACCGACTGCCACGCCGAGTTGAACCCAATGTAGCCGCCGATGTTCACCGCCAGGCCGGGAGCGGCCAGCGTCGCCATCTGCTGCGCGATGTCGAGCGGGCCGTTGCCATCGGCGTTGAAGATCTCAGTCGTGACGCCCTGCGTCAGCATGTTCACCGCCGTCGGCAGCGCGTCCGGCGACGCGTGGCTGTGGATGTTGATGAAGCCGGGGGTGACGAACAACCCACGCGCGTCGATGTCCGTGGCCGCCGTCGCGGCGGCAAGGTCGCCAATCGCGGCGACGAAGCCGTTGCGGATACCGATATCGCCGTCGTAGCGAGGATTGCCGCTGCCGTCGATGACGGTGCCGTGGCGGATGACGACGTCGAAGCGTGGCGATTGGGCTTGAACGTGGCCAATCGACAGGCTGATGAGGCACGCAGCCGAGATGCGGATCGATGTCATGGCGTAGTGCCGGATGATAGCACCCGGGCGTCGGCATAGTGGACGATCAGCAGGTCGCTTTGGCGAATGGCTTGCTTGAGCAAGTCTGCATCCAGCACGCGCCCGGCCGTCACGCACTGGCGCACCGTCTCGACTCGAAGCACGGCGTCAGCGATCGCCGCGACCCGCAGCACCGCGGCCACTCCATCTTCGTCATGCGCGGACCACGAGGCGAATACCTTTGCCGCTCGGTATCGCTGCACGACGCCGGCAAGCGAGGCCCACGCCGGCGCGACCAGCGCCGCCCAATGACGCTCGAGGTCGGTTGGCACGGAGGCCCACGCCCACGGCGCCGGCACGGCGACGCGCGCGTACTCGAAGAGAGCGGCCGCGTCGGCTAAAGACGAGTGGGTGGGCTCCTTCCCCACTTCCGCGCGCTCCCAGTCTGAGAATGCCTCCCAGGTCATCAGGCGATTCGGCGATTCGAGGGGCGGCAAGGACTCACGCGCATCGAGTCCTTCGGGAATCGCGAATCCAGCCACGGGCGACGGCCCTTCGACGATGGCGATCGGGCCAGGGTCCTCGAACAAGAGCGCCGCCGCCGTCGGGCAGTAATGCGAGAGGGTCACGTGCACGCCCCGCGGATCGACCAGGCAGACGTAGGGAAAGTGAGAACAACTGGACGGTCGGACGGGATGCACGGCACAACCTGCCACGGCCGGGAGGGCACTGCTTGTCGGGCGGGAGCCGCTGGTCGGGATCCGGAAGAAGGTGCATTCCCCATTCGCGCGAACGGCCAGTGTGCCGGCCACGTCAGCCGGGGCCTCGCCCACCGACAGCAGCCACGAATCGTCTTCGCGACCCGACAGAGTTCGAATGGGTATGACGCGATCGCGTTCAACCGGAATGGGCCAGCCCGACGCACAGCAGGCACCACTGTGCTGACAGGCGTAGGGGATGTGGAAGTTGAGCCAGTGGGTGTTCACGGGACAGTTGATATTTAAAGAGTTGGTAGTTGGTAGTTCAAGTGGAGAGTTTCAACAAGAGCGAGCACTACTGTTTAGCACAGGCGCTAACCTCGCGTGCCCTGGTCAGTTCACCAATCTGCCGGCGCGACCACCGGGTCGGTCAACCACATCTGTTTCAGCATGGAGCACTTCGATGCTGATGCGGTGATGAAGAAGCTCACTGAGCGAGGCGTCCAGGCCAGCATCCGGTTGCGCGGCGACACCAAAGAGCAGTATTTCACCGACCCAGACGGTATTCGTGTGCAATTACGGGACGTCAAGTCCAAGGGCGGAACGGGACCCCTGGGTGATCAATAGCTGGCGAATTCGCGGCAGAATCGCCGTGCGTATCTGTGGAGGAGGCCTGCATGACTGGTAAGGGTTTTCGACAGCGTAGCGTTCTGGCGGCAACACTCGGCGGCGTCATTCTGATCGCCGCGTCGGCGGCGGCCCAAACGGCCCCGGCCCCGACGTTTTCCAAGGACGTCGCCCCGATTCTCCAGAACAAGTGCCAGGAGTGCCATCAGCCAAATTCGATCGCGCCGATGTCCCTGATCACGTTCGCGGAGAGCCGTCCGTGGGCGCGCTCGATCAAGACGCGGGTCGCGACGCGGCAGATGCCGCCGTGGCACATCGACCAGAGCGTCGGCGTACAGAAGTTCAAGAACGACATGTCGCTCACGCAGAAAGAGATCGACACGATCGTCGCATGGGTAGATGCCGGCGCGCCGCAGGGCGACGCGAAGGACATGCCCGCGCCCAAGCCGATCGCCTCGGACAACTCCTGGAAGGGCGTGCGCGACGGGTTCGGCGAGCCTGACCTCGTCATCCGCAGCTCCGAGTACAAGATGCCGGCGAAGGGCCAGGATGTGTGGTACCGGCCGATGAGCGAGATTCCGATCACCGAGCCCCGCTGGGTGAAGATGGTCGAGATTCGTCCGACCAACCTGAAGGCGCGCAAGGTGCTGCACCATTCGATCGCGTATCAGGTGCTCAGCCCCGCAAACGTCGCCTCGGTGAACACCGGTACGGCCAACGGCCCGTCTGCCGCGGCCACCGTTGAAGACCTCGTCAACCGCCGCCCCCAGCTGATGGAGTGGGCGATCGGCAAGGGCTACGACCTGTTTACGCCAGGCACCGGCAAGATGATCATGCCCGGCGAGAAGCTGTCGTGGGATCAGCACCTGCACGCGGCCGGCGAGGAGATTGACGCCGGCTCTGAGATCGCGCTGTGGCTCTACCCGAAAGGCCAGGAGCCGACCAAGCGCAGCTACCTGATTGGCTTCACCGGCCTGCAGCGCCGCGGCTTCCTCGACATCGCGCCCAACAGCGTCTCGCACACCGAGGGCTTCACGGTGCTCAAGGAAAACACCTTGATCACCAACTTCCAGCCGCACTTCCACCTGCGTGGCAAGGCCATGGAAGTGCGCGCGATCCTGCCCGACGGCAGCACCGAAGTGGTCAGCTACGTCGGCAAGTTCAACTTCAACTGGATGACCAACTACATCTACGCCGATGATGCGGCGCCGGCCTTCCCGAAGGGCACCATCATCCAGGTCAGCGCCTGGTACGACAACACCAAGGCCAACCCGAACAATCCGGATCCGGATCAGTGGGTCGGCTACGGCGATCGCACCGTTGACGAAATGGCGCACGCGTGGATGAACGTGGTGTATCTCAGCGACGCGGAGTACAAGGCTCACGTGGACGCGAAGAAGGCGCGCCAGACCAACGAAAGCCCGCGGCAATAGCCATGCGTCGATTCCTTTCGACCCTCGCGCTCCTGGTGGGCGCGGGGGTTCTCTCCCTGCCCACCACCATTGATCTCTCACTCGCCGCGCAGCAAATCAGCGAACCGTTTCGCAAGGCCGGCGCGAGCGTCACGCCATCCTATGAAGGCTGGTTTACCAACGCCGACGGGTCGCACACGTTCCTGATCGGTTACCTGAATCGCAACACCGCGGAACGCATCGAGGTGCCGGTCGGCCCGAACAATCGCTTCGAACCGGGCGGCCCCGACCTCGGCCAGCCGGCGGTGTTCCTGCCGGGACGGCTGGTCGGTGCGTTCACCATCACGGTACCCAAGGGCTTCGACCCCAAGGCGCGCCTGACCTGGTCGATCACCGCCAACGGCCAGACCAACTCGGTTCCCTTCTGGATGAACGAGCAGTACGAAGTAAACCCATGGGCCGATGTCGCGGTGGGTAACAACCCGCCGGTGATTCGCTTCGACCCAACGGGCCCGACCATCCAGGGGCCGATCGCCATGGTGGCGAAGGCGGTGGCGCGAACGGCCACCGTGTCGGCGGGGCTCTCATTGCCGGTGTGGGCCAGCGACGATGCGAAGTACTCGAGCGGTTCGAATGCGCCGCTGCGCAATCCCCCGCCGCCGGTGATCCTGCACTGGTCGAAGTATCGCGGACCCGGGACCGTCACGTTCGACAAGACGCCGCCGGTGTTCGAGAAGACCGAGGGCAGCGCGGTGTTCAACGGCAAGGCCACTGTGCTGGCGAAGTTCAGCCAGCCCGGCGAGTACGTGCTGCACCTGGATGTGGAAGATCTGTCCGGACGCGGTGGCGGCGGCGAAGTGTGCTGCTTCACGACCGCAATGGTCAAGGTAACGGTGACGCCGTAGACGGTGTCACCGTCGCCGTTTCTATACGAGCCAACCAATCAGCGGACGGCGTACTCGGTCAGGCGGAACTGCGCGCGGCCGCCGCGGACGTTGATGCCGTGCCCGAACGAGCAGCCGCCACCGAAGGTCAGGCCCAACCGCGTCACATTGAGACGGGCCTTCTCAAAGCGATATTTCGTGGCGGCGTCAGTGTTCCCGAATTGGCCGTTGACGTTCGACCAGAACTCGGGCGACAGCGGCACCGAGATGGTGGCACTGCCCTCGGCCAGCGGGAACGACCGCGGGTTCGACCACCAGCGATCGTCCGGACCGTTGCCGGTGCCGTTGGCCCAGAGGAATGGCCGCACCGAGGCCGGAATGCCGCAACTGCCCGCAATCGGATCAAGCGAGTTGAACACCACCGGACCGATCGTGTTGACCTGCAGCGACACGAACACCGTGCCTCGCAGCACGGCCAGTGCGCTCGGCGTTTGGATGTAGTTCATCGATCCCGACGTTGGAAAATCGAACTCGAGGTGCGCGGCATCGGTGGTCGTGAGCGGGAACGGATTGGGATCACCGATGGTCTGCCACACGCCGCTCTGCAATGACAACGTCAGTGGCGTCGGTGGCTCGGCCGACGGGCCAGTGGGCGATCCCGAACACGCGGCCGTCAGCGCGATCGGCACGAGCAGGGTCGCCAGGGAGACGGCGGCGGTTCGGCAGTTCCAGGTCATGCGGTCACCCAGAATCGAAAGTATAGCGCTGGCACGCGCCTGTGGCAGTCGGGTGCCATGAACGGCGCCGCTCAGTCGCGCCGCTCGGCGACGACCGACGACACGAAGCGCTTGTCGAACTCGCCCTCCCGTGATCGCAACACCGTGAGCGGCGAGACGAGGGCCGCCAATTCGCCATCGTTGAGCAGGAACGCGGGGTTCTTCGGATGCCCTCGCTCGGCCTGTGCCGTGGTGAACGTCTCATAAAACAGCCGGCCACCTGGTGCGAGCGCCGCGCCAAGCGCGGGCATCAGTGGACGATGCAGGTAGTTGAAGACGAGGATCGCATCGCACGGACCGGGCAGCGCGGGCGGCGGATCGGTTTCAAGGTCCAGCACCTCGCACGTCAGCGACAGGCTCAACCGCTCGGCGGTTGACTGCAGAAA
>CAMBHC010000209.1 GCA_945866285.1 Candidatus Sulfopaludibacter sp. SbA3
GATCTTCGGCATGCCGATCCTGGAAGTGTGGAAGGCCAAGACCTGCATCGTGATGAAACGCGGCATGGCCAGCGGCTACGCCGGCGTCGACAACCCGCTGTTCTACAAGGACAACACGCAAATGTTGTTCGGCGATGCCAAGAAGATGATCGACGCGGTCCTGGCCGAACTCAAGAAGTAACTGGGTAATGCGGTTCATCCTGTCGGCGTAGAATCGGCGCCGGGGGGATGGCATGAGAACAACGACCACTGGACGCGAGCCCGGCGATCCGCATCCGTACGTGATCGGTACCGACAGCGTGCGCCGCTACCTCAAGGTGGCCGAGGAATGCGCGATTGCCGGAATGATGCGATTGCCATAACCACACGATGCGATCGTCGCGCACTTCATGACACTGCTCGCCGACCTCGGCGAGGTGGCGTGACTGTACTAGGGTCAGACCCCTCGGCGCTTCCTGCTCGGGGTCAGACCCTATTTCACGGTGGTGGGCGGCCGCCGGTGATGCGTGGCCCGTTCGTAGGCCGCAGCCAACTCCAGCAACCGCTTGTCATCCCACATCCGCCCGAGCAACGACACCCCGACCGGATAGCGGCCACCGATGAATCCGGCCGGCACGGTCACTTGCGGCAGTCCGGTCGCGGCGCTCTCCTCACAGGTGCCGGGCTCCGATCCGTATCGCTCAAGACCGCCCTCGTGGGTGTGGGGACGCGCCTGGTTGGCCGGGAACAGCAGCGCCTCAAGCTTCTGCTGGTCCATGAGATCCACAAAGATCTGCCGGAAGGCCTCGCGACCTGCAAAGAACCGGCGGGTCGCCTCATCGAGCGCGGTGCCGGTCGGCACCGGCGCCAGCGCTCCCTCGAATCGACGCGCGCTGACCGGCGCCAGCTTCCCTGACGCGAGTAGCTCCTGGATCGTCAGGACCTTGTCTCCCGGCTTCGCGCCACGAGACAGGTAGGCCTCCCATCCGGCTCGCAGTGAACCGGGCGCCGAGCCTCGTGCGGCGGCGTACTTCTCGTCGTAGTCGGCGATGGCGACATCGACCACGATGGCGCCGGCAGACTGCAGTTCCTTGATCACCCGACCCATGTTGGCGGCGACATCGCGTTCGCCGGTGAATCCCACGAAACGCTGGCGCAGCGCGCCGATGCGCTTGCCCTTGAGCGATGCGGCATCCAGTCCCTGGGCGAACGAACCGGAAATGTGCGACGCGGCGGTGGCCGTCACCGGATCTTCGGGATCCGAGCCGGTCACCAGGTCGAGGGCCATGGCCACGTCGCGGACCGACTTAGCCATGGGGCCCACGGCATCGTTAAAGGTGTTCAGAGGCATCACGCCCGCACGGCTCGTCATGCCTCGTGTCGTGCGAATGGTAGCGAGCGAGGCAAACGAAGCCGGGTTCGACAGCGAGTTACAGGTGTCGGTGCCGAACCCCAGCGCGGCCAGGCTGGCCGCCACCGCGGTGGCGCTGCCGCCGCTGGAACCGGACGTGCTCAACGACGGGTCGTAGGCGTTGCCGATGGTACCGCCGACGGTGCTGATGCCGAAGTCGCCAAACGGAAACTCGTCGAGATTGGCCTTGCCGAGAACGACCGCACCGCCCTGTTTCATACCGGCGGCGACGCGCGAGTCGAGACGCGGCCGGTGATCGATCAGCGCCTGTGACCCGCTCGTCGTGGGCAGCTCGATGGCATCGATGTTGTCCTTGAACACGACGGGTACGCCGTGGAACGGGCTCCGGATGCGGCCACTCGCTCGTTCGGCGTCGCGGGCGCGAGCATCAGCAATCGCTCGGGGGTTAATCGCCAGCACCGCACGAAACGTCGGACCGTGACGGTCGTACTGCGACAGCCGCGCCAGGTACTCGCGGGTGATGTCTTCGGATGAGACGAGGTTGCGGGTCATCGCATCCTGCAGTTGGGTGACGGTCTTTTCAAACACCGTGAAGGCCGCTGGCGCGGGTGTGGCCGGCCAGTTGACGATTTGCGATCGCTGCAGGGCCGTGAGGCCGCGCCAGTCCGGCGCGGCCACCAGTTGCCTGGCGACCGCGGTCACGCGCGCGATCTCGGATCCGGCGGCCGGCACCTTGGCATCGGCTCCGGCATAGACGGCTTCCCCGGTCACCAACGCGTCCTTGAACGGAATGGGAGAGCCGCCACGGGGATCGTAGATCTCAGAGAGCCCCTTCACGACGAACGTCACCAGCGCCGCGGTCTCGCCCGGGCGCAAGCGCAGCGTGAAGACATAGCCGATGTGCGCGGTGTCCATCCCAGGCCAGGCCGCGTCGAAGGGATCGCCGTACATGTCGCCGACCGATGTCAACGCACCGCGGCGGGTGCCCAGCACGTGCGCGGACGGCCCGTGACCCGAGGGGCCGTCAACCGGCTGAGCCGCGCCCTTCGCGTTTTGCATCATCGTGACAAAACTGTCGGCCGTGTCGATCTGCTGATCGCCACTGGAGGTGACCGCCACGGTCGCCCGCCCGCCATCCTCGCCCGTCCCGACGGCGCCACCCCAGGCGACGCGCACCGTTCGCTCGTCAGCGGTCGTGTTGGTGAACGAATCGAAGTACCGCAAGTAGGAGGTGTCCTTCGACGTGCTGATCCCCCGGGCAATGATGATGCCCTCGTGCCAGGCGGGGGTGATCGAGTCGAAGCGACCGGCGCCATCGTGGTGCAGGCCGAAGCCATGCAGATACTGATTGGTGACCACCAGCGAGTTGTCCGCGCGCCGCACCTGGAGCTTGAGATAGCCAAAGCCATTGAACGGGTTGGCGCGCCCGCCGGTGGCAATGCCGCCGCTGTCTTGCGACCACGGCGAGGTGTCCTGGAGGTCCCAGAACTGGCCGTCGCTCGAAGGCACGCGCGTAACGGCGACGACGCTGATGGCACACATCGCCGCGCCGATGGTCGCAAGGGCCAGTGCCTTGAGGGTTCGCATCACGCGGAGTATAAGTGAGAAGATGTGGCCATGAAGCGGATGCTCCTGGGTTGCTCCCTTGCTACGGTGATGGCAGCAGCGCCGTCGGCGCAATCGCGCCCCAATGGCATCACCGCGATCGACGGGCTGCGGGTAGGCCACTTCACGCTGAGCGAGAAGCCGACCGGCTGCACCGTGATCCTTGCCGAGAAAGGCGCCACCGGCGGCGTGTCGGTGCGCGGCTCGGCGCCGGGTACGCGTGAGACCGACCTGCTGGATCCCTCCAACCTGGTGGAGCAAGTGCACGCCATCGTGCTGTCCGGCGGCAGTGCGTTTGGTCTCGACTCCGCCAGTGGCGTGATGCGCTATCTCGAAGAGCGCAAGGTCGGCTTCCCATTCGGCGGCGCCTACGTGCCGATCGTTCCGGCCGCGGTGCTGTTCGACCTGCCGATCGCGGGCAAGCCGTTGATCCGTCCTGATGCCACGTGCGGCTACGAAGCGGCGAAGGCAGCCACGACCGGCGCGATCGCGGAAGGCAGTATTGGCGCCGGTGCGGGCGCCACCGTCGGCAAGTTCGCGGGCGGCGGCAAGCCCATGAAGGGCGGCATCGGCACGGCGTCGATCACGCTGCCGAGCGGCCTGACCATCGCGGCGATCGTCGCGGTGAACGCGGGTGGCGACATTGTCGACCCTGCCACCGGACGCCTTGTCGCCGGCGCGCGTGGCACTGACGGCCAGGCGTTTCTGGATGCGCGCGTGGTGATGCGCAACGGCTCCCTTGAGAAGCCGCGACCCGGCGAGAACACCACGATCGGCTTGATTGCCACGAATGCGAAGCTGACCAAGGCCCAGGCGAAGAAGGTCGCCGACATGGCGCACGACGGGTTTGCCCGCGCCATTGTCCCGGCCCACACCATGGGTGACGGCGACACGATCTTCGCCATCGCCACTGGCGGCCACCCGGGCGACGCCAACGTGTCGCTGATCGGCGGCCTCGCCGCCGAGGTGATGGCCGACGCGATCCTGCGCGGCGTCCGTGAAGCCACTGGCCTGCCGAACATCCCGGCCGTTCGCGACCTGCGCCGCCCGTGAACGTTGCCCTCGTCTTCCTGATCACCTACACGGTCGCCCTCACCGCTTTTGGCGTGTGGGTGGGCCGCCGCGTGACCGGCGCCGCCGACTTCTTCGTCGCCGGCCGCAGCCTGTCATGGCCGCTCATCGCGGGTACGGTGCTCGCGGCGAACATCGGCGCCGGAACGACGGTGGGCGCCGCCGGGCTCGCCTACCGCGACGGCCTGGGCGCGTGGTGGTGGAACGGCGCGGTGGGCATCGGCACGCTCGTGCTCGCGTTGTGGGTCGGTCCCAAGCTGTGGCAGTTGGCGTCCGACCGCGGCCATTTCACCGTCGGCGATTTCCTCGAGGAGAGGTACGGTGGCGCGGTCCGAGGACTGGTGGGTTTGCTGATCGCCGTCGGTGCGCTGGCCTTGCTGGCCGGACAGCTGATCGCTGGGGCCGCCGTGCTCGAAGTGGTCGGCGGGCTGCCGCGATGGCAGGGCATTGCCATTGGCGGCATTGCCATGACGGTGTACTTCACGGCCGGGGGGTTGTTAAGCTCGGCGTGGGTCAACGCCTTGCAGGTGGTGGTCTTGCTTGGCGGCTTTCTCGTGGCCGCGCCGCTGATCCTGAGGAAGGTCGGCGGCCTGGAGGCCATTGCGGCGACGCCCGGCATTCCGGCCACCTACTGGGATCCGATGTACTCCGCCGGGGTGTCATCGGGCTGGACGCTGCTGATCCTGCTGACGCCTGGGTTCATCATCTCGCCGGGCCTCGTCCAGAAGGCGTACGGCGCGATTGATGCGCGGAGCGTGCGCATCGGGCTGGGCGTGGCGGCCGGTGCGCAGATGCTGTTTTCGTTCCTGCCGGTGGTGCTGGGCATGGCGGCGCGGGTCAATCATCCCGACATCGCGAGCGCGAATGTCGTGCTGCCGACGGTCTTGCTGGCGGAACTGCCGGTGGCGATCGGGGCGCTCAGTCTCGCCGCCATCTTCACGGCCGAGGTCAGCACGTGCGATGCCATCCTGTTCATGGTGGCGACTTCGTCCTCCCGCGATCTGTACCAGCGGTTCATCAACCCGAAGGCGACCTCGGCACAGATGCTGTTTGTCGCGCGGGCCGCGGCCCTGATCGGCGGCGTGCTCGGCATGCTCCTGGCCACCCAGCTGGCGACCATCATCGATGCGATGAAGATTTTCTATTCGCTGCTGAGCGCGACGTTATTCGTGCCCATGATCGGCGCGCTGTGGTCGACGCGCGCGGGAGCGCGAGAAGCGATGGCGGCCATCGTGTGCGGCGTCACGGCGCTGTTGACGGTGCAGTTCGGCACCGACCGCACGGGCTGGTGGGACCCGAGCCTGTGGGGATTGATGGCCAGCGCGGTTGGATATGTCGGGATGTTGATGACGCGGAGTGCCAGCAGGGCCGCCTGACAGGAAGTGCCAGGCCGCCCTCCTGGCACTACTTACCTCGGGGCCAACGCCT
>CAMBHC010000210.1 GCA_945866285.1 Candidatus Sulfopaludibacter sp. SbA3
CTTCGCGATCTTCAGCCGGCTGGCTCACCTGGTTCGCGGTATCAGCGCTGCGCCGCCGGCAGTGCCATCGGACCGGTTGCCGCCGTCCACGCAGGTCTTCGAGCTTTTTATCAAGGGCCTCGTCGCCGAGACGCCCGCCACCGCCATCGCGTTCCTCGAGCAGGCGTTGAAGGCCGCCCCGCAATTCGATCCGGCGCGGCTGGCCATTTGGGACCTGCGCACCGATGCGTCGGAGTATCAGCGGGCGCTCGACGCGTTGACGGGGATTCGCGCCGATGGCCGCTATTCGCGCGAGGCGCGGTTCCGTCGCTCGTTGTCACTGATGAGCCTGAAGCGTTTTGATGAAGCGCTGCAGACCCTTCGTGCCATGCAGAGCGAAGAGCGTTCGGCCTCGGTCGCCAACGCCATTGGCGTCGCCGAACTGCGCCGGACCGCGACCCCGGTACCAGGCCGCGCCACGTACTACTTCAGCCAGGCGAGCGAGATCGACCCGGCCGATGGCAACCTGTTGTTCAACCTGGGCTACGCGTACTGGCTCGATCGTGACCCTCGGGCCGCGATCTATTGGTTACGCGAAGCGGTGCGACGCAATCCCGGCGACGGCGATGCGCATTTCATTCTCGGCGCGGCCCTGCACCAGACCGGCGCCCCTGCTGAAGCCGTGCGTGAGCGCGAACTGGCGACGCGCTTGTCGTCGAAGTACCTGGAGTGGGAAGCGCGCGCGGTCGCCGGCGACCCCGTGCCGCGCGGCCTCGAGCGGCTGGCGGAAGAACTGATGCCGTCGACCCCGCGCCTTGACACCATCCTCTCGGCCGCCGGTCAGCGGGACGACGACGCCCTCGCGGCGTTTCACCTGGATGCCGGCCGGCGGGCCTTTCAGCGTGAGGCCGACCGGGAAGCGCTCCAGGAGCTACGCCGGGCCCTCTACCTGTCGCCGTATCTTGCCGAAGCCCACCTGCTGATGGGGCGCCTGCACCTGCGTGGTGGCCGCCCCGGTGAAGCCGTGGAAGCGTTGAAGATCGCCCTGTGGAGCGACGAGACCGTGGCTACGCACCTGGCGCTGGCGGCGGCCTACCTGGAAGTGCCGGACACCGCGTCGGCCCGACAGGAAATTGACCGGGCGCTGGCCCTCGACCCCCAATCGGCTGACGCGCGGGCATTGAAGGCGAAGTTCGGCGGGGGGCCGTGGTAAAATTCTGCCCGGTTCTGCACTAATGGCTACTACTCAAGACGACGCATTTCGCGAAATTCAGCTCAACGGCAAGCAGCTCGTCTTCATGGGTATGGCGGTTGTGGTGATCGCCGTGGCCATTTTCCTGATGGGCGTCCAGGTCGGCCGCGGCGTGCGGGGCGAGCGCGGGTTGGCCGAGGGTGCCGACGTGGTTGCCGCCGCCACGACCACCGAGACGGAACCACCGCTGCCGCCAGCCTCTGTGATCCAGGGCTCGACCGAGACGCCCCTGACGGCAGGCGAACAACTGAGCTACGCAGAGCGCCTGACGGGCAACACCGAGGGCGAGGCGCTGAAGACGGATCCCGAGCCCGCGCTGCCGGCCGAGGCGCCGACACCAAAGTCCGAGACGCCGATGACCGCGCCGTTGCCTCCGGCTCCGTCGGCCGCCGCGCCGACGCCTGCGCCGGCGGCACCAGTGGCGCTCGCCAACGACCCGGCCGGCAACGGATTTGCCATTCAGGTGGCCGCGCTTCGTGAACGAAGCGAGGCCGACACGATTGTCAAGCGCCTGGCGGTGAAGGGCTACCCGGCATACGTGCTGGCACCAGCGAAGGGTGCGCCCGCCGTGTATCGCGTCCGTGTCGGCAATTACAAGGAACGCCGCGAAGCCGACACCATGGCCGCGCGTCTGCAGAAGGAAGAACAGTTCAAGCCGTGGGTCGTCCGTTAGGGCGCTTCCATGGGAACCACCACGAAGACTCGCCCGCCTCGTTGGCAACTGATGGGCCGCTTGTTCCGTGCCCATCCATGGCACGGCGTCCGGCTGGGCGAAAAGGACTCCGATGTCGTTACCTGCTACATCGAGATCA
The DNA here is from genome assembly GCA_945866285.1 of Candidatus Sulfopaludibacter sp. SbA3. Classification (GTDB taxonomy): domain Bacteria; phylum Acidobacteriota; class Vicinamibacteria; order Vicinamibacterales; family UBA2999; genus 12-FULL-67-14b. Next base: position 2,044 of record CAMBHC010000210.1, read on the forward strand.
CGCCGTCCGACACCGTCAAGTACGAACTCGACAAGGCGACCGGCCTTCTGAAGCTCGATCGGCCGCAGCGGTTCTCGAATTTCTGCCCGGCTCTATATGGATTGCTGCCGCAGACTTATTGCGGGACGCGCGTGGCCGAACTGAGCGCCGAGAAGACCGGCCGTCCGGCGATCATGGGCGACCAGGACCCGCTGGATGTGTGTGTCTTGTCGGAACGGCCCGTGTCGCACGGCGACATCCTGCTGCAGGCCATCCCCATCGGCGGGCTCCGGATGATCGATGGCAGCGAAGCCGACGACAAGATCGTGGCCGTGCTGGTCGGCGACTCGGCCTACGGTGGCTTCCGCGACATCCAGGATTGTCCAAAGGCGCTGGTCGCGCGGCTGATCCACTACTTCGAGACCTACAAGCTCGTGCCGGGCACCAACGAGAACCCCTGCGAGATTACCCACGTCTACGGGCGCGACGAAGCTTTTGAGGTGATTCGCCGCGCGCAGGCCGACTATCACGAGAAGTTCGGCTCGCTCGAGTCGCTGCTCGATGCGGCGTTGAAAGCCTAGCCGTTTCCCGATGATGTCTGCATCCACGGTAGCCGCCCTTGCGTCGGGCGTGCTGCTGGCCCTGTCATTCCCGAAGTACGGACACCCGGCCATCGCGTTCATCGCGCTGGTGCCGCTCTACGTCGCGCTGAGTGGCTGGAACGGCCAACCAGGGCAATCCCCCGGCGTTTCGGCCGGCAAGGGATTTCGCCTCGGGCTGATCACCGGCTTCATCCACTTTGCCGGCACGGTCTATTGGACCGGTGCGACGGTCCAGACCTTTGGCGGCTTGCCGCTGCCGGTGGCCGTCTTTGTCACGGGCCTCCTGGTTCTCTACATGGCCACGTACGTGGCCATGGCATCGGCTGCGTCGGCCATCTTCATTCGTCGATTTGGGTTCGTGGGCCTGGTGCTGTCGCCGGCGACGTGGGTCGCGATGGAGTACACCCGTGGGTTTCTGTTCGGGGGCTTTCCGTGGATCCCACTGGGCAACACCATGGCGACGCTGCTGCCGATCGTCCAGCTGGCGAGTCTGGTTGGTGTCTACGGCTTGTCCGCGTTCGTCGCGCTCGTCAACGTCGGGTTCGCGGTCACCGCACTCGCCACGGGTCGCACGCGCGCGTTGGCGATCGCCGCGACGCTCATCCTGTTGCTGTCGGCGTCGGTCTGGGGCGGTCAGCGAATGGCGGCGAATCGCCTGACGCAGGGCGCCCCGATTCGCGTCGGCCTCATCCAGGGCAACATCGCACAGCTCGACAAGTGGAATCCGGCCCGGGCCGGCATGATCGTCGACCGCTACCTGCAACTCACGCGGCAGGCCATCGCCAATGGTGCCGAGTTCGTGCTGTGGCCCGAGTCGGCAACGCCGTTTTACTTTCAGGACGACCCGGGCGGCGACCAGAGTCGCAGCCTGGTGCGGCAAACGGGAACGCCGTTGCTGTTCGGGAGCGACGAAGTCGAGCCGGGCACGCCGAATCGGTTCTACAACTCAGCCTACATGCTCGACACCGCCGGCACGACGGCCGCGGTCTATCGCAAGATCCACCTGGTGCCATTTGGCGAGTACGTGCCGTTCCAGCGGGCGCTATTCTTCGTCGGGCCGCTGGTGGAAGCCGTCTCGGCCTTCACGGCCGGCGCGCGTGTGACCATGTTGCCGGTGCGTGAGCACATGATCAGCACCGCTATCTGCTACGAAGTGACCTACCCGAGCCAGGCTCGCGAGGCCGTCCGGCAGGGCAGTGAGTTGTTGACGACGATTACCAACGACGCGTGGTACGGCACCTCGTCGGCCCCCTATCAGCACTTTGAAATGGCGGCCATGCGCGCCGTCGAACAGGGGCGCTACATGGTCCGCGCCGCCAACACCGGCGTCAGTGGCATCATCGACCCGTATGGCCGGGTGCTGATCCGCACGAGCCTCTTCGAGACGGCCGCCGTGGTCGGCGAAGCGCGCTTCGTGCAGGAGCGGACGCGGTATGCCAGAATTGGAGACGTGGTTCCGCAGGTTGCCACCGTGTTGACGGTGCTGGCGCTGGCGGCGGCCGCATGGATGAAGGCCGAACGGTAACGGCCGCTAGGAGAGTTTCGTGGCACTCGTGATTGATGACCTCGTCCGCCGTTCGACCGACCTGCTGAGGCGGGCTTCCGATATGCGGAGTTATCTTTGACGATGCACATGATCCGGGTGAACTAGCGCAGCTCGAACGGAAGGTCGCGGCCGCGGATTTCTGGGACAACCAGGCCGACGCACAGAAGACGCTGCAACGCCAGCGCCGCCTGGCGCAAGACATCGAGCTTGGCACCAGCCTGGCCGCCAAAGCCGACGACATCGGCGTGTTGCTCGAGTGGGCCCGGGGCGGGGAAGACGTGCTCGCCGACCTGGCTCGCGCGCTCGATGCCCTGGACCTGCAGGTCGAAGCCGCTGAAACCAAGAAGATGCTGAGCGGCGAGCACGACCTCGCCAACGCCATCATTACCATTCACCCCGGCGCCGGTGGTGTCGAGTCGCAGGACTGGGCAGAGATGTTGCTGCGCATGTACCTGAAGTGGGCCGAGCGCCGCGGCTTCAAGCGCGAGATGCTCGAGTATCAGCCGGGCGAAGAGGCCGGGCTCAAGAGCGTCACCTTCACGCTCAGTGGTGAGTATGCTTTCGGCCTGATGGCGGCCGAGGCCGGCGTCCATCGTCTCGTGCGCATCTCGCCGTTCGATCAGGCCGCCCGCCGGCACACGTCGTTCGCATCCCTCTATGTGTGGCCGGAGTTTGACGACGAGATCGAGATCGACATCCCCGAGAAAGACTTGCGGATCGACACCTTCCGGTCGAGTGGCGCCGGCGGCCAGCACGTCAACGTGACCGATTCGGCCGTGCGCATCACGCACTTGCCGACGGGCATCGTGACGTCGTGCCAGAACGAACGGTCACAGCACAAGAACAAAGACGTGGCCATGAAGGTGCTGAAGGCTAAGCTGTACGACCTGAAGCAGAAGGAGCAGAAGGACAAGCTCTCGCAGATCGGCGGCACCAAGAAAGACATCGCGTTCGGGTCGCAGATCCGCAGCTACGTGTTGCAGCCCTACCAGATGATCAAGGATCACCGGACCAAGTACCAGGAAGGGCAGGTGGACAAGGTGTTGAACGGCGACCTCGACGCGTTCATCAAGACGTACCTGATGCAGAAAGCGACCGGCACCCTGGGCCAGGCGTCGGCCGACGAAGACGACGAGTAGCTAGCGCCAGAGCTTGATCAGGCCGACGATCGTGGCGGTCTGGGTGACGCCGAAAATCAGCATCCACTTCAGCAGGTCGTGGTTGCGTTCGATCATCTCG
>CAMBHC010000211.1 GCA_945866285.1 Candidatus Sulfopaludibacter sp. SbA3
ACGCTGTCTTTCTCGAAACACTTTTGAGGAGGACTCAGGGCACGTCAGGCAGAGGCAGAGTGGAAGGGCGATCTCAAGGGCGGCACCGGCCGCGTCAAGCTGGGCAGCGGCGCCTACGAAGGCAATTACTCGTTCGCGACGCGTTTTGAAGACGGCAGCGGCGCCAATCCAGAGGAACTGGTCGGTGCGGCGCTGGCCGGCTGCTATTCGATGGCCCTGGCCAACTCGCTCGCGTCGGCCGGCTTCACTGCCACCAGCGTGCACAGCAGCGCCGACGTTCACCTGGGCAAGGACGACACGGGCTTCCTGATCAACCTGATCGAGCTCACCGTCACCGCCGTGGTGCCCAACGTCGACAACGCCACCTTCCAGCAGCACGTCGAGAAGACCAACACCGGCTGCATCATCAAGCGCGCGCTGGCCGCCGTCCCGACGGTCACCGTCAAAGCCACGTTGAAGTAGAGGCGGGTCTTCAGACCCGCCTGCGCCGATGAAGACCGTACGACTGATTCACTGGAACGAAGACGAGGGCCTCGAGCGGCAGCAGCAGCTCGAGGCCTTTGGCTTCTCCACCGGCTTCGACGCCGGCGATGTGACGCAGACACTGCGCGCGATTCGATCGGCCGCCCCCGACGCCGTCGTCATCGATCTCTCGCGCATGCCGTCTCACGGACGCGAGGTGGCCCGCGTGCTCCGCTCGGCGAAGACCACGCGCCACATTCCGTTGGTGTTCGTCGATGGCGAGAAGGACAAAGTCGCCGCCACGAAGGCGCTGCTCCCCGATGCGTGCTACACGACGTGGGGACGCCTCAAGACGGCTCTACCGAAGGCCATTGCCAATCCCGCGAAGACCCCGGTGGCTCCCACCGACGCCATGTCGGCGAAACCAACCAGCGCCAAGCTGGGTCTCAGGGCGGCCCAGAAAGTCTGCGTCGTCGGTGCGCCGAAGGGGTTTGTTGACGGACTGAAGCCGCGACCCGCCAAGGTCACGTTCACCGCTCGCGCCGACTCGTCCAGCGACCTATATTTGTGTTTTGTCCGCTCGGCTCGCGAGCTGCAATCGCACGTCCTGACGCTGAGTGAGACGATCGACCGCCAGACGCTGTGGATGATCTGGCCGAAGAAAGCCTCGGGCGTGAAGTCCGATCTGGATGGCAACATCGTGCGCGAAACCGGCCTGAGCGCCGGTTGGGTCGACTTCAAGGTCTGCTCGATCGATCAGACCTGGTCGGGCTTGGCCTTCAAGCGGCGTCGCTGAAGCTAAGCCCCAGGCCCTCAAGCCGCCAAGCCCCCTGCTACGCCCATCGATAGCCGCTCTTTGCCAGCGGCAAGTCGCGCACGCGCTTCCCGGTCGCGCTGAAGATTGCGTTGGCGACCGCCGGCAACACCGGCGGCAACGCCGGCTCACCCAACCCCGTCGGCGGATTGTCGGTCTTGAGGAAGTGCACGTTGATGACCGGGGCCTGCGACATTCGCAGCATCTGGTGCTGGTGGTAATTGCTCTGCACGACGGCGCCTCGCTCGAGGGTAATCTCCTGCGCCATCAACTCACTCAACCCGTCGATGACGGCCCCTTGCACCATGTTCTCCGCAGCCGCCGGGTTGATGATCTGGCTGCCGACGTCTGCGACGACCCACACCTTGTGGACCTTGACGCGACTGTCGTCGCTGACGCTGACGTCAGCGACCTCGGCGAAATATCCCATGTGGCTGAAGTGGCACGCCACGCCAAGCGCGCGGCCCTTCGGTAGGGTTGTCTTGCCCCAGCCCGATCGCTCGGCCACCACCTGCAGCACGGCCTTCATTCGCGCCGGATTGAAAGGGCTCGCATACGGACCTTGGTCTGCCGCCGCCATCTGCGGTTGATCGAGCAGCTGCATCCGAAACGCGACCGGATCCTGGCCCGCCGCGTGCGCCAGTTCATCGAGGAACGACTGGAACACGAACGCGTAGACGTTCGAACCCGGCGCGCGCAAGGCGCCGGTCTTCATCCACAGCGGCATCAGACTGAACTCGAGCGTCAGGTTGGGAATCAGCCGCGCTGGGAACTCGTCGGGGCTGATGTCGCCGGCGGAGACGAACTGGTCATCCTTGCCGTAGCCCACATAGTGGTTATGCCACGCAACGATGTGGCCCGAGGCATCGAGGCCAGCTTTGAGAAACTGGAATCCGCCCGAGCGATAGAAGTCGTGCTGCATGTCGTCTTCGCGCGTCCACAGCAGCTTCACCGGCGCACCGACGGTCTTTGAAATCCAGGCGGCTTCGACCATGTAGTCGTTGGTCAGGCGGCGGCCGAAGCCACCGCCGGCGCGCTGCATGTGGATGGTGATCGCGCTCTCGGGGATGCCGAGCGTCTGTGACACCAGCTGGCGGCCACCCGCAGGAATCTGCGTGTTCGACCAGATCTCTGCTTTCCCGTCGCGGCAGTCGGCGACACAGTTCTGCGGCTCGAGCGGCGCGTGCGCAATAAACGGGTACGAATAGGCGGCGGTCACGGACTTCGCCGCGGTCTTCAGCGAGGTGTCGACGTCGCCGTCCTTGCGAAGCACCTTGAAGCCCTTCTGCGCCGACAGTTGCTGCGCCCGCTGCGCGAAGGCCACGCTGCTCTGTTGCGCGCCGGCTCCCTCGTCCCACTTCACTTGCAGCAGCTTGCGCGCGCTTTGCGCCTGCCACCAGCTGTCGGCCACGATCGCGACACCCGGCTCGAGATCGACCTCGAAGCCCAGGACCTGGCCTTCCTTGATCCGACCCTCTACGAGGAAGGCGTGGCGCACGCCCGGCTGCTTCCTGATCTCAGCGAGATTCGCGCTGACCGGCTTGCCGTTGAACACCGGGCATTTGTGGAATACGGCGAACAGCATGCCGGGCACGGTGAAGTCGATGCCGTAGGCCGGCTTCCCTGTCACGATGTCCCTCACGTCGTAGCCGCGTTGCGAACGGCCGATGATGGTGAAGTTCTTCGCGTCTTTCAGGGTCAGCGTCTTGAGATCGGGTGCGGGCATCGTCGCCGCTTTCGCCGCGAGCTCTCCGTATCCCGCCGACCGGTTCGACGCGCGATGCTCGGCTCGCCCAGCCGACGTGGTGATCTCCGCGGCGGGTACCGACCAGCGTTCGGCCGCCGCTGCGACCAGCAGGTATCGCGAGGCTGCGCCGACCCGCCGCATACCATCCCAGTTCATGGGCGTCGCCATGCTGCCGCCGGCAAACTGCGCCGCGTACTTCGTGTCATCAAAATCGGCCTGTTCGATCTTCACCTTTGGCCAGTCGGCGTCGAGTTCCTCGGCAATCAACATCGGCAGCATCGTCTTGACGCCCTGCCCGGTTTCTGGGTTCTTCGCGATGATGGTGACGATGCCATCGGCCGCGATGCGGACGAAGGCGTTCGGCAGCAGGCCCGGATCTCGTCCGAGCGTCTGCGCGAACCCATCGGGGACATCGAGATAGAGGCCGACCATCAGGCCGCCGCCAGCCAGGGAGGCCACCTTCAGGAACGAACGCCGGTCGATGCTGTCTGCCATTACGACCTCCCCTCCACCGCGGCAGCAGCCCCGACGGCGGCCTCGACGGCAGTGGACGGGGCCGTTCCGGCGGCCTTATGAATCGCCTGTCGAATCCGCGAGTACGTCCCGCAGCGGCACAAGTTGCCGCTCATCGCCCGGTCGATGTCGGCGTCGGTGGGCTTGGGTGTCTGTGCCAACAACGCGGCGGCCGCGAGAATCTGGCCGGCCTGGCAATAGCCGCACTGCGGCACATCCAGTTCCATCCAGGCCTGTTGCAGCGGGTGGGAACCATCCGGCGAAAGCCCCTCAATGGTGGTAATCGACGCCTTGACGGTCGACACAGGGGTCTGGCACGAACGAGTGGCCTTGCCGTCAATCAGCACGGTGCAAGCGCCGCATAGGCCGGCGCCGCAGCCGAACTTGGTGCCCTTGAAATTCAGGACGTCCCGAAGGACCCACAACAGGGGCGTGTCCGCGGCGACATCGACCGTGGTCGCAGTTCCGTTGACGGTCAGCTGGTAAGTCATGCGCTGATTATCGCCTACTGCGCCTGAATTCACGGCCCGTGGCGCTGCCCTCGAAGGCTACCTGCGGACACGCCAAGCGCCACGCCTCGATCCGATGGTGGCCTTAGATGAAAACTGAAGGTGGGTTTGTGCGTCGCGGCCGGTGACGGAGGAGGGATTTGCAGCTCAGGGCCGAAACCCTGAGCCCGCATCGTAGAGGCCCAACGAGAGCAGCCGGCACATTGCTAGATATCCGGCCGCTCGAGATGGTAGGTCGTGAGACGCTAGGCCGGGCTTACGCCCGACCTTCTTGCCACACCGGGCTTACGCCCGACGGTCGTGTTAGACGACCTGAACGTTCTCGCCGCGGGGACCCTTGGGGCCCTGGCCCTTTTCGAACGTCACGTTCTGACCTTCACGCAGCTCGTCGAAACGAGTGTTGGTGCAGGCGCTGTTGTGGAAGAAGTATTCGTTGCCGTCGCTGGCAAGGATGAAACCGAAACCCTTGTCGCTAACGAGCCGCTTGATCGTACCGTTCATTGGTGCCATGTGAGAGTCCGTCCGTAATCCATCGAGTAAATTTGGCAGGTTTGGGAGATTCCCCAGCGCTGCCCTGAGGCCGTCGGCGCTGGATAGACGCTGGCAGGCATACGTGCAGAGAACGAGGGAGCAGGATACCACTCCTTTGGTAAAGTGCGATAGCTAAATTTCAGGAATCGCCCTTTCCCCTCCCTTGACGCACAAAAGACCAGTTTCAGGCTCAAAAACCCACGGCCGACACCCCATGGCGGCTACCAGGGAATGGTCCAGCCGCATCTGCCGACCAAGGCCACCGAGCCAAAACGCTGGTGGGAATGACGACCGGCCACCCGCACGAGGCCTGGGACTTCGAGACTGAGCCACTCGCGAGGGCCAGCTAAGGCAACGGGACGCTGCGCGGGCAGCAAGTGATCTTGAGATGGTCCAGCTCACCGCCAGCAAGGCAATGAAGACTTGGGGAGTGGGTCGTCCCGTCCCGCTTGACCACGGCCGCAATGAGGAGGAGGATCAGCGTCTCGATTTACTGAAAGGCGCGACCATGACATCCAAGGCTGGACGAAACGATGGCTGCCCGTGTGGCAGCGGCAAGAAGTTCAAGAAGTGCTGCGAGCTCAAGGAAACGAAGAGCCGCGCCAACATGACGCTGTTGGTGATTGTCGGCCTGCTGATGGCCGCCGGACTCGCCGTCGGCATCAGCGCCCTGACCGGCGAGAAGGACATCGCGCGGCCCGGCGGTGTGTGGTCGGCCGAGCACGGCCATTACCACTAGGCGGAACTGAAGTTCCGCCTAGTGGCATTATCAGTCGAGGATCGGGAAGTCGTGGCGGCCGGTGGCGCTGAGCGGCAGCGGCTTCACCC
>CAMBHC010000212.1 GCA_945866285.1 Candidatus Sulfopaludibacter sp. SbA3
CAGTGCTCACCCGCAGCTCGCGGCTGAGATTGCCGAGTTCCTTGGGGTGGAGCTCGGACAGGCGCGCCTGCGCCGGTTTCCCGACACCGAAGTCTCGTTCCAGATCGACGAAAACATTCGCGGCACCGACGTCTTCATCATCCAGCCGACCTGCGCTCCGGTGGATCCCCACCTGATGGAGTTGATGATCATGACTGACGCGTTCCGCCGTTCGTCGGCGGCGCGCATCACGGCGGTCATTCCGTACTACGGCTATGCCCGGCAGGACCGCAAGGACAAGCCGCGCGTGCCGATTTCCGCCAAGCTCGTCGCCAACGTGCTGACCGCCTCGGGCGTGAATCGCGTGCTGTGCATGGACCTGCACAAAGCGCAGATCCAGGGCTTCTTCGACCTGCCGGTGGACCATCTGTTCGCCGCGCCGGTCATCATCGATTACCTGTCGCGGCAGTCGTACGAGAAGCTGACCATCGTCGCGCCCGATGCCGGCGGCGCTGAGCGCGCCCGCGCCTACGCGAAACGTCTCGGCGCCGAGCTGGCCGTGATCGACAAGCGCCGCAGCGAAGACGGCACCGCCGAGGTTATGAACGTGATCGGCGAAGTGGCCGGGCGTACCTGCGTGATTGCCGACGACATCATCGACACCGCCGGCACCATCCAGAAGGCCGCGCAGGCCCTGAAGAATAACGGCGCTGAGCGGGTGCTGGCCTGCGCCATTCACGGCGTGCTGTCCGGTCCGGCGATCGAGCGCATTGAGAAGTCGCCGATCGACAAGCTGCTCATCACCAATACGATTCCACTTACCGGGGATCGTGCCACGTGCCAGAAGATCGTCGTGCTGTCGGTGGCGCGCCTGCTTGGCCAGGCCATTCGCAGCATCCACGAGGAAACCTCCGTCTCGTCGTTGTTCGTATAGTTCGTTCGGAGAGCGGGGGCTTCAGCCCCCGCTGCGGCGACGGCTGAAGCCATCGCCCTCCGCGATTTAACTCGGTAAAGGGTGTAGGCTGCGGCCGAAGCCCGAGGAAGGTAGTCACGTCATGGAAGCAGTTCTCGACGCAGTCAAGCGCAGCACCAAGGGCAAGAACGAAGCCCGTCGTCTTCGCGTGGCCGGGCAGATCCCGGCGGTGGTGTACGGCGCGCAGAAAATCGGCGATGCGCCCGCACCGGAGTCGGTCGCGGTCGACCCCAAACCCTTCATGCGCATCCTGCACTCCAGCTCAGGCCTTAACACCCTGATCACGCTCAAGATTGCCGGCGGCAATGACGCCCGCGTCCTGGTGCGCAACGTGCAGATCGACCCGGTGTCGTCGCACCTGCTCCACGCCGACTTCTTCCGCGTCAACATGGACAAGAAGATCACGGTCACCGTGCCGGTCACCCTGCGTGGCGAAGCCCGCGGCGTGAAGGTCGATGGCGGCGTGCTGGACTTCGTGCATCGCGAAATCGAAGTCGAGGTGCTCCCGGCCGACATTCCGAACTCAATCGAGATCGACGTCACCGACCTGGGCATCGGCGGTGCCATCCACGTGCGCGACGTCGCGGCCAACGCCGCCTGGACGCCGGTCACCGATTCCGACCTCATGCTCGTCCACATCATCACGATCAAGGTTGCTGAAGAGACGCCGGCTGACGGCGCCGCGGTGGCCCCGGCCGGTGGTGCTGCCGAACCCGAAGTGCTCAAGAAGGGCAAGACGGACAAGGACGGCGACGCCAAGGACGCGAAGGGCGGCGACAAGAAGGACGACAAGAAGGCGGACGCGAAGAAGAAGTAATGAAGCTGGTCGTTGGTCTCGGCAATCCCGGTTCCGAGTACCGCGAGACCCGCCACAACGTGGGCTTTCTCGTCGCCGACGAGATCGCCCGCCGCTGGCGGTTGTCGGATGCGTGGCGCGAGAAGTGCGAGGCGCTGCATGTCAGGACCACGGTGGGCGACGAGGCGGTAATTGTCGCCAAGCCGCTCACGTTCATGAACCTCAGCGGGCAGGCGGTAGCCGGGCTCGCGGCGTTTTACAAGATCGACCCGGTCGACGTGCTGGTAGTGACCGACGATGTGGCGCTGCCACTGGGGCGGTTGCGGGCGCGGCCTGAAGGTGGCGCCGGCGGCCACAACGGGCTGAAGTCGATCATCCAGCACCTGGGCACGCAAGCGTTTCCGCGCGTGCGGGTGGGGGTGGGACGCGGCGACGATCGCCGCGACCTCGTGGACCACGTGCTCGGCCGGTTCGAAGCCGGCGAGCGCGAAACAGTGTCGGCGGCGGTGCTGCGCGCCGCCGATGCGTCGGAGAGTTTTCTCGCCGACGGGATTGAACGCGTGATGAGCGTGTTCAACACAGCAGCAAAGCAAGACTCCGTAGAATAGGTCTGCGGGTCTCCTTGCCACCGGGAGGTGGCCGCCCTGAGCGCGTCACCGGACTCGCAGAGTTCGGTGCCGAGTCGAGGGGTGTCCGTAAGGAGTTAGTTGAATGAGTAACCGCACGTACGAACTGATTTACGTCATGAAGCCGGACGCGCCCGAGACGGAGGTCGCCGACATGCACAAGCAGGTCGCCGACATCGTCGAACGCATGGGCGGCGCCATCGACAAGACCGAGAACGTCGCCCCCTGGGGCCGTCGTCGTCTCGCGTATGAAATCGGCCATCACAAAGAAGGCTTCTACGTCCTCGAAGTGATCACCGGTTCAGCCGAGTTGATGAAAGAAATCGATCGCCGCCTCAAGGTGACCGAAGGCCTGCTGCGCCACCTGATCGTCCGCGTCGACGAGTCGTCGATCAAGGCCGAGCGCATGCGTGCCAAGCGCACCGAAGAGTCGCGCCGCCGCCGTGTGGCGCGTGGCCTGCCGCCCGATCGTCAGCCGGGTGAGGGTCCGCAGGGTGAAGATAACGACGATTCCGGCGACCTGATGTTCGACGGTGGGGAGATGGAGGCTTAATATGGCATTCGGTGGACCCAAGCGAGGCGGCCCGGGCGGAGCCCGTGGCAAGGATGCCAAGGACGCCAAGGGTGGCGACAAGCGTCGTGGCGGCGGCTTCTTCCGGCGCCGGAAGGTCTGCAAGTTCTGCGCAGACAAGATCGACGACATCAACTACAAGGACGTCAAGCTGCTGAGCGGCTTCGTTCCCGAGCGCGGCAAGGTGTTGCCGCGGCGGATTTCCGGAACCTGTGCCAAGCACCAGCGCGGCCTGCGCGTCGCGATTGTTCGCGCGCGTCAGCTCGCCCTGTTGCCGTACGCAGCGGATTAAGGGAGAACACGAACAATGGAAATCATTCTCCGGGATCACGTGGAACACGTGGGCAAGCGCGGCGACGTCGTCAAGGTCGCCGATGGCTACGCCCGCAACTACCTGCTGCCCCAAAAGCTGGCCCTGCCGGCGACCGAGGCGAACAAGAACTGGATCGCGCGCGAACGGAAAATCTCCGAGGCGCGTGAGGGCGAAGAGCGGGTGGCGGCGGAAGCGTTGGCCGAACGGCTGGTCGCGCTCGAGCTCAAGATTGCCCGCAAGGTGGGCGACAACGACACCATGTACGGTTCGGTGACGAACGGCGACATTGCGGATCTGATCAAGGCCAAGGGCTTTGATGTCGATCGCCGCAAGATCTTGTTGCCCGACCCGCTGCGCGCACTAGGTGAAGCGCTCGTGCCGGTGAAGCTGCACCGTGACGTGACGGCGCAACTCAAGGTCACGATCGTCACGGAAGCGTAGGCGTCCGGCGGTCCGCTACTCGAAAGGCCGGGCGCATTCGCGTCCGGCCTTTTCCTTTGCGCGCTATACTTTCGATCCGCGTCATGGCCACTGAAACTCCCGCCGCCACCGCTCACGCTGCACGCACGCTCCCGCATAACCTCGAGGCGGAACGGTCGGTGCTGGGCGCGATCCTGATCGACAACGACACCTACAACGTGGCGGCAGCCATGCTCGACGCCAAGGCGTTCTTCCGCGATGCGCACCGCCGCATCTTCGAGCGGATGGCCGACCTGTCGGAGCGCAGCCAGCCGATCGACCTGGTGACGCTGAAGGAAGAGCTCGAACGCGCGAGTGAGCTGGATGAGGTGGGCGGACCCGCCTACATCGCCTCGCTGGTGGACGGTGTGCCGCGCTCGACCAACGTCGAGTACTACGCGCAGATCGTCAAGGAGAAGGCCACGCTGCGCAGCCTGATCTTCTCGGCCAACAAGATTGTTTCGAGCGCCTACGAGGCCGACCAGGAAGCCGATCTCATCCTCGATGAGGCCGAAAGCGCCATCTTCGCGGTCGCCGAAGATCGCATCAAGACCGGCTTCGTGCCCATGCGTGACCTGGTGCGCGAGAGCTATCCGAAGATTGAGAAGCTGTTCGAGAACAAGACCTTCGTCACCGGCGTGCCGAGCGGCTTTCAGGACATCGACAAGAAGACCCGCGGCCTGCAGCCGGGCGACCTGGTGATCGTCGCCGCCCGTCCATCGATGGGCAAGACCAGTCTCGTGCTCAATATCTGCCAGCACGTGGCCACGCACGGCGGCGTCGCCGGGTTCTTCAGCCTGGAAATGTCGAAAGAGTCGCTGTTCATGCGCATGCTCGCGTCTGAGGCGCAGATCGACATGTACCGCCTGTTGAGCGGTCAGATCGGGCAGAAGGAATACGGCCAGATCACGCATGCGCTCGAGACGCTCAGCGAAGGGCAGTTGTTCATCGACGACACCGCCGGCATCGGCGTGATGGAAATGCGGGCCAAGGCGCGACGCCTCAAGGCAGAGCATGGCCTGAGCCTGCTGGCGATCGACTATGTGCAGTTGATGACCGGGCGTGGCCGGTTCGAAAACCGCAACCTGGAACTGGCGTCGATCTCGCGCTCGCTCAAGGGCCTGGCCAAGGAACTCAGCGTGCCGATCATCGTGCTGTCGCAGTTGTCGCGCGCGCCGGAAGGCCGTGCGGACAAGCGCCCGATGCTGTCGGACCTGCGCGAATCCGGCGCCCTCGAACAGGACGCCGACGTCGTGTGCATGATCTTCCGCGAAGAGATGTACAAGACCGACGACACCCCGGCGGATTCGGACGGCGTTGCCGAGATCATCATTGCCAAGCAGCGTAACGGTCCGACCGGCACCGTCAAGTTGACGTTCCTGCGCGAGCAGACGCGGTTTGCCAACTACTCGGGTCCTGGCTACGCGACCAGCGACGACTAGGATTCAGGGACCAGGGCTCAGGGCTTCCTTGTGACTCGTTGCACCGCAGCGCGCGTCGACCTCGCCGCCCTCGACCGGAACTTCCGCGCCATCGCTTCCTACCTTCAGGACGAAGCGTTGCTCAACCGCAGCGCGGGTCGCGGGACCGTGCGTCCGCCTGGCATCATCGCCGTCGTCAAGGCCAATGCCTATGGACACGGCGCGCGTCCGGTCGCCAAGACACTTGAGGCCG
>CAMBHC010000213.1 GCA_945866285.1 Candidatus Sulfopaludibacter sp. SbA3
CCCCTTGAGGGCGACCTCGGAGTAGTGCGCAAGAATTGAAGTCATTGATGGTGCGGGGAAGTTCGGGAAGGTGCGGGGAGGTTCTGAACGACAAGCGCCGCCGCACGGTGGCCCGACACCGCTGCCGACTCAATGGTGGCCGGCAAGCCGGTGTCGATCCAGTCGCCCGCTAGCAGAAAGCCGGCGATTCCGGTCTCCGCCTGCGGGCGGGCCGGCGCATCTGGCGCCAGCGAAAACGTCGACCGTTTCTCCCGGACCGCCAGGCCCTTGCGCACGGTCGCCGTGCGGGCGGCCGGCAGCGCTGCCCGCACGTCAGACAGCGCCAGCGCGATCAGTTCGTCGTTGCTCATCGCGACGATCGTTTCCGCGCCGCTCGAGGTCATCGAGAGATGGGAACTGGCGCCGCCGACAATGGCGCGGCGATCGAACACCCACTGAAACGCCCTCCCGGGCAGGCCGATCAGCGATTCGTGCATCACCGGCCGATCGAACCAGAGATTCACCGTCACGATGGGCAGGCTGCCCAGGGCTGTGGCATTGGCGATGGTCGTGGCGAGTGCCGGGGGCGGTGAATCGAACATCGCTCCGAACCCATGCCACGGCACTGTGGAGATCACCCACGGCGCCGCGATGTGCTCGTGGCGCACGCGCACGCCGGTCACGCGGTTACCGACGACCTCAACCTTGACCGGCGCATTGACTCGCACTTCGTGTCCGCGTGCTTCGAGCCACGCGCGTGCCGGCTCGGCGTACAGCTCATCAAGCGGGACGGCGGGCAAGACGAGCGCGGCCGCGGTCGGATCGGGGCCGAACATCTGCGCCAGGATCGTGACGAAGTACGACGCGGCGGCTTGATCGAGCGACTGGTTCAACGCCGCCAGCGCCAGTGGTTCCCAGAACAGCTCGCACAGGCGGGGCGCCTGGCCGTGACGGGTGAGCCACTCGCGAACGGTTTCCTGGGATGGTCCGGCTAAAGCCGGACGCCACATCTGCTCGGTGCCAATGTAGTGTCCGGCTTTAGCCGGACCCAAGGCCGCGCCGACCCGCAGAATCGACATGCGCTCGGCCCAGCTGAGGGCGTCCCATGCCAGCACGCCACCCAGCAGGTGCAGCGGCGACGCCATCGGCGGCAACTTCAACACCGACTCGTGTCCGCGCTGATCAACCATGCTCAGGGAGAGCCCGGCCTGCCAGCGGACGCGATCGCTCGCCTCAATCCGCGCGAGCAGTTTCAGCGTCTCCACGTAACAGCCCATCAGGATGTGCTGCCCGTTGTCGACACGTTCGCCGGTCTCAGGATCGGTGAAGGCCGTGGCGCGACCGCCTAGCCCCGGTCGCGCTTCGAGCAGCAGCACCCGCGCGCCGGCCTCTGCCACGGCGGTCGCCGCGCTGAATCCAGCCACCCCGCCGCCGATGACGATGACGTCGGCGTTCACGACCGTGACAACAGGTGGTCAGCGAGCGCCGACATCTGGCCTCGCGCCCAGATGGACAATGCCACCCGGGCGCGCGCCGCCTTGGGTACGCGGAGCACGTCGCTGAAGACATCAAACTGGCGGCGTTCGATGCGGCGAAGCAGTTCGAAGTAGATGCCCCCCATGATTTGCGCGGCGACCAGCCGCCGGCCGGCAGCCTTCGGCATGGCTTGCGCGGCGGCGGCGTAGAAGCAGCGGGCGCGCTGGCATTGGTGCGCCAGCAGGCGCCGGATCTCGGGCGTCACCTTGCCCGCCAGCAAGTCGGCTTCGGTCACGCCGAACTGGGCGAGCTCGTCCTGCGGCAGGTAGATACGCCCGTTCTTGAGGTCCACGGCCACGTCGCGAATGATGTTGGTGAGCTGCAAGGCCAGGCCCAGGTTGAACGCGTAGTCTCGTGAACGGGCATCGCGCGCGCCGAAGATCTCGACACACATGAGGCCCACGGTTGACGCCACGCGCCGGCAGTAGCCCGCCAGTTCGTCGAATGTCTGGTAGCGCGAGTGATGCAGGTCCATTTCGACGCCATCGACCAGGTCGTCGAATGGCAGCCGTGATAACGCAAAGGCCGCCGCGACCGGCTTCAATCGCCGGCCCTGTGGAGTCGCCGGCTCGGTCGCGCCAAACACCCGGCCGACTTCGTCGCGCCACTTCACGACCTGCACCGCGGCGACCTTCTCATCGGTCGCCTCGTCCACGGCGTCGTCGACGGCGCGGCAGAAGTCCCACACCAGGCCGATGGCATCGCGCTGCGCGGCCGGCAGGACCAGGAACGAATAGGAGAACGAAGTGTCTCTTGCCAAAACGGGTGCGTAGGGTGCCTAAGGGTGTCCAGGGGTGGGTGCTGGGGTGCCGCCCGGCCGACGCCACAGCGCTGCGCCAAACGCTATCACCAATGCGTCACTGGTGCCGAGTGCCGGTCGCGAGGCGAAGACGTCGAAGTCGACATCGTCGAGGCGATCGAGGATGCGGCTGCCCCCAAGCCAGGTCGCGCGCAGCTCGTAGCGGAGGCGGCCACGGACGCCGTCGCACACCGGCCGTCCGTCAGCGAACAACTGACGCGTGTACTGGCCACACGCGCGCATGGCCGCGGTCCATTCCGGGGTCATGCGTCCATGCTCGAGGGCGGCGGGATCAGCGCCGGCGGTGCGCCACACTTCTTCGGGCACATACAGGCGGCCTCGCGGCCAGTCGATGGCCAGGTCCTGCCAGAAGTTGGTGAGCTGCAGCGCCGTGCACACGGCGTCGGACGCGCGATCGAGCCCGGCATCGCGATAGCCGCTCAGCCGCAACACCAACCGTCCCACCGGGTTCGCTGAGCGACGGCAGTAGTCGAGCACGGCTTCCCAGGATGCATACCGGGTCGTCACGACGTCCTGCTTGAACGCACTGAGGAGGTCGTGAAAGAGCTGGGCCGGGAGGTCGAACCGGGCGCGCGTGTCAGCTAACGCGCTGAAGACCATGTCGGGAGGGCATTGCTTGTCGGGAGGGAACCTCCCGTCGGGAAAGTGCTCGCCGTCAAGTCGGCGGCCCCACTCATCCAGCAAGCGCAAGCGCTCGTCTGGCTCTCGGCCCGGCTCATCGGCGAAGTCATCAGCCGTCCGCGCGAACGCGTAAATTGCCGCCACATGCGGCCGCAGCCGCGCCGGCATCAACCGCGACGCGACCGGGAAGTTCTCGTAGTGAGATTCGGCGAGTGCCTGACAGGCGGCGTAGGCCTGCTGCAGCTCGCGGGAGCCTGTCACCACTGCGTTTCAGGAACACCGGCCCGGTGGTTGGCCGCGCGGGCAATCGTGAACAGCAGGTCGGACAATCGGTTCAGGTAGACGATCACGACCGGCTCGACGGCCTCGGTGCCCAACAGCAACACCGACCGCTCGGCGCGACGGCATACCGTGCGGGCGTAGTGCAGCGCGGCGCCGGCCGGGCAGCCATCCGACAGGATGAAGTGCCGCAGCGGCGCGATCTCCTGGTCCAGCTTGTCGATCCAGCCTTCGAGGCGGGCGATGCTGGCGTCATCGATCACGATCTTTTCGACCCGCTTCGCGATCTTGTGGGACGGATCCGCCAGCCGCGCACCCAGCGCGAACAGGTCGCGCTGCAGCGACACGCACATGTCGTCGAGGTCCTGCGGCAGGCCGGCGGCGCGGACCATGCCAAGGCACGCCTGCACTTCATCCACGTCGCCGTAGGCGATCACGCGAGGGTGGGTCTTCGAGACGCGGGTGCCGTCGAAGAGGCTGGTGTCGCCGGTGTCGCCGGTTTTTGTGTAGATGGACACGATAGGATTATAGGCGGCTTACCGATCATCACACTTGCCGCCTAAACCACGCACACCACCACTGCCCACGCCGAACCTGCGGCAACGCTTCCGGCGCAACCTGCTCGCGTGGTACCGCAAGAACGGCCGCGACCTGCCGTGGCGCAACACCAGCGACCCGTACCACATCCTCGTCTCGGAGATCATGCTCCAGCAGACGCAGGTCGATCGCGTGCTGCCGAAGTACCACGAGTGGCTCGGCAAATACCCGAGCTTTGCGGTCTTGGCAGAGGCAACACCGGCGGAGGTGACCAAAACCTGGTATCCGCTCGGCTACAACATCCGGCCGAAACGGCTGCAGTCGATTGCCCAGCAGGCGGTTGAGAAATACGACGGCCAGTTGCCGTCGGACCGCGAGACGCTCCTGTCGTTCAAGGGCATCGGCGAGTACACCGCCGGTGCGGTCCGCAGCTTCGCCTTCCGCGAGCGCGCCGCCATTCTCGACACCAACGTCGCGCGCGTCCTGTTTCGTATTTTCATCGGCAAGGGCGACCCCAAGAGCCACGCCATGAAGAAGCACCTGTGGGCGCACAGCGAAGCGGTGCTGCCGCACAAGCACGTCTTCGACTTCAACCAGGCGTTGATGGATTTCGGCGCCACGCACTGCAGCGCGCGCAAGCCGAAGTGCGGGACATGCCCTATGAAGGGATTTTGTAGAAGCGTCGGGGCGGGTCTTTAGACCCGCCCGAGCAGCGCGATCAGCGCGCGGTCGGCTTCCGGAAATGGCAGGCCGGCCAATTCGTCCCGCCGCACCCATCGCATCCCCTGCCCGATCATCGGCTTTGGTACCCCTTCGAAGTCACAGCGATAGAAGTGCAACTCGACGGTCTTCTCCGGATAGGCGTGAGCCACGGTGTGCACGAGTTCGCCGACGGTGGCGACGATGTCGAGCTCTTCGAAGAGCTCGCGGCGCAGCGCCTCGACGTGTGTCTCACTTTCGTGGACCTTGCCGCCGGGAAACTCCCAATGGCCCGCGAGGTGGGTTCCCGCCGCTCGCAGCGTCAACAGGAAGGCGTCGTCACGTTCGATGACCGCTGCTACCACTGCAACCGGCGGGCGGACGCCCGCCCCGGCACCAGGCGTCACTTTGGTCCCGACGCGCCGACCGGCACCGGCTGAATCCAGGCGACCTTGCCGTTTGATTCCAGCACCTTCGCGCGCACGTAACCTTCGTCGCCCTTGAACGTGTAGCTCGCGGTCGGAGTGGTGACGTCGCTCAGGATGCGGCCCTGGCGGCCGATGAACTGGATGCGGTACTTGCTGGAGGGCTCGGTCTTGACCGCGAGCGACAGCGCCGTGGTGCTCGCGTCGACGGTCTGCATCTGCACGCCGGTGGACGAGTAGAAGTCGCCGCGCTCGAGCGCCTCGACGAGGGCGCGGCCCTCAAGCCGCGGCGATCGCACGTAGACCCACCCCTTGCCAGGCCTCGGCGCCGTCGGATCCTCAGGCCGCTTGAAGTAATGCGCATCGTCCACCGCGATGCCGTAGAGCATCTTGCCGCTCGACAGGATGCGATCCCAGGTCTCTTCGAGGCTGGGCACGCCGCCACCACCGAGG
>CAMBHC010000214.1 GCA_945866285.1 Candidatus Sulfopaludibacter sp. SbA3
TTCAACGGTGAGCCTGGGCGCCGACGGGGTCTGCTCCACGGCGCTGGCCGCGCACGCCGAGGCCAGCGCAGCGATCAGTCAAGTCGCGATGTGTTTCATGCAATCTCCGATTGGAGAGTATACGGGTTCCCAACAACAAATACCGACACCGTCGCGGGTTGTTCCTGACTGCTGTTCCGCTCGGTGTTCGGCGAGGGCGTAGACGGACGGCAAGCGCACGCAGGTAGTTCGGCACGCGGCCGCTGCTGGCCGGTTCGAACGATTCGAGGCCGAGGAACACGTGACGACGTTGGAGGATCGACTGAGGCGAATCCTTCGTCAATCGCGCGTTTCGATTACACGGTCCCGCTGACGGGCTGTCGTCCAGCTGCGCTGACCATCAGGACCCGGACCTACAGCTGGAATACCAGGAAGGTGCCGCGGAGGTTGGCGTTGCTCGCCGGCTTCGTCAGGGTGGCACGGTGACCGAAGGCGTAGACAAACCTCGGATTAGCCACGAAACACGCCGCGCGCCAGCCACTGAAGCGCCCGAGGGCGCGGCCTATGTCGGCGTAGAGCCCCATCAACTCCGCCTCGCCGTGCTCCCCGCCAATGCGCACGCCGTAGGGCGGATTGAAGCAGAACACCCCCGGCCGCATGTCGCGCACCGCCGGCAGCAGGCGCTCGATGTGGTCCGGCGTCAGCTCTCGCACGTCCTGTTGCCCGATGACGATGGACTGGTCGTAGGCGGGACCGGTCAAACCCGCGGCACGCAGGTTGCCCACCATCGCCGGAATCAGCTCGGCGTCGGCGTCGAGCGCGACGATCTTGGCCACGGTGCCTGGGAACAGGTCGGGCGTGTCGGTCGGCAGGTCCCTGAACGCAGCGAGATGGCGAAGCGGAAGATCCGCCGGGTGACGAATGGCCGCGCCCACCGCGAGGCCGGCCGCTTCGATCGGAATCGTGGCGCTGCCAGCCATCGGATCGACCAGCGGCTCGGTACGCGCGTCCCAGCGCGACAGCATGATCAGCTGCGACGCGAGGGTCTCGCGCAGCGGCGCCAGCCCGGCGGCGACCCGCGCGCCACGGCGATGACGTGCGCCACCGCCCACGTCGATGCCCACGACGGTACGTCGCGCGTCAGGCATTCCCGCGCGGCGCACGACGAACACGACGTCGGGCGCCTCGCTGTCGACGTCGGAGGCGATGCCTCGCGACGCCAGCGCCTCAACGATCGCGTTCTTGACGACGCCACGAAGCTGAAGCGGCGACGCTTCGAAGTCGGACGATGAACCGAGCTCGACCGAAAAGCGGAGGTGCTTGCCGTCCGCAAGCCGCTCGTCCGCCGAGAGCGCGGGCAGCAGGTCGGCGAACAGCGGCTCGAGGCGCACGGCCGGACTGGAGCAGAGGTCCCAGGAAATCCGCGATGAGGTGCGGTGATGGCACGCCGCGACCCACGCCACGCGCGCGTCGAACGGATAGAGCAGGGTCTCTTCCCCTTCGCGCTTCGGCGGGCCGAGGCGTATGTCGAAGGGCGAGCGCATCACCAGACGCTTGAGCTCGGCCTCCATGACCCGGTTCGCACCGCCGGAACCGGTCAGGCGTAGTTCGTCGCAACGCTGCGCGCTCATGCGCCTAGAGCATGCCCAGTTCGAGCTTCGCGACATCCGACATGAGGTCCTTGGTCCAGGGCGGGTCCCAGACGACCTCGACCTTCGCGTCGGTGACACCCTCGACGGTGCGCGCCTTGTCGCGGACTTCGACTGGCAGCGACTGCGCGGCCGGGCAGTTCGGCGCGGTCAGCGTCATCTTGACGCCCACTTGTCCGGCGGTGTCGACGATCACGTCGTAGATCAGACCCATCTCATAGATGTTGACCGGGATTTCCGGGTCGAACACCGTCTTGAGCGCGTCGATCACCTTGGGGGCGATCGCCGCCGTCATCTCCGGATCGGCCGTGATGTCGCCAGTTGACTGGCTAATGGCATTTGCGGCGCTGTCTTCAGGCAGGCCGCCGGTGGTCATAACAGGCAGGTTCATTCGGTGGATACCGGCGCGTCGCTGTGGTGCGCGACCGCCGCCTTCATGGTGTGCCAGGCGAGGCTGGCACACTTGATTCGCGTCGGGAACTCGCGCACGCCCGCGAGCACCGACAGCTTGCCCAAATCGGCCGTCGGACCGGCATGGTCAGACGTGATCATGGCGTGAAACTGATCGAACAACGCCCGCGCTTCGTCCGCGGTCTTGCCCTTGAGCGCGTCGGTCATCAGCGAGGCTGAGGCCTTGGAGATGGCGCAACCAGAGCCCTGGAACGCGACGTCCGTGATCACGCCGCCGGCCATCGCCACGTACAGCGTCAGGCGGTCACCACACAGCGGGTTGTAACCCTCCTGCTTGGTGGCGCCCTCGATCACCCGGAAGTTATGCGGGCGACGGTTGTGGTCGAGAATGACTTCCTGGTACAGGTCGGTGAGATCGCTCATACGAACAACTCCCTGACCTTGTGCAGGCCGCACACGAGGGCATCGATGTCCTCGCGCCTGTTATAGATACCGAGCGACGCGCGAATGGTCGCCGGAATGCAGAAGCGATCCATCACCGGCTGCGCGCAGTGCTGGCCGGTGCGCACCGCGACACCCTGCTGATCCAGGATGGTGCCGGCATCATGCGGATGCACACCGTCGAGGACGAACGACAGCACGCCGGTCTTGTGCCTCGCCTCGCCAACAATCCGCGACCCGGGAATCTGCCGCACTTGTGCGGTCGCATACTCGAGCACCGCGTCTTCGTGCGCCAGCGCCGCTTCGCGATCGATGCCCGCCAGGTAATCAATGGCGGCGCCCAGGCCAACGACGCCCGCCATGTTGGGCGTGCCCGCCTCGAACTTGTACGGCACCTGGTTGTAGAGCGTCTGCTCGAACGTCACCGACGCAATCATGTCGCCGCCGCCCTGGTACGGCGGCATCGCCTCCAGTAACGAGGCGCGGCCATACAGCACGCCGGTGCCGGTCGGCCCGTACATCTTGTGGCTCGAGAGCACGTAGAAGTCGCAGTCGAGATCGTGCACGTCGACCACCAGGTGCGGCGTGGCCTGGGCGCCATCGACCAGCACCACCGCGCCAGCGGCGTGCGCCTGCGCAATCATCGACTTGATCGGATTGATGGTGCCCAGCGCATTCGAGACGTGGCCGATGGCGACGATCCTGGTGCGCGACGACAGCAAGGCCGCGTATTGATCGAGGTCGAGCTCGCCCGCCTCGTTGATCGGCACCACCTTGATCACGGCGCCGGTCTGCTCCGCCACCATCTGCCACGGCACAATGTTGGAGTGATGCTCAAGCCACGTCAGCAGGATCTCGTCGCCGGCCTTCAAGGTTGACCGGCCGTAGCTCTGCGCCACCAGGTTGATGCCGTCGGTCGTGCCCTTGGTGAACACGATCGTGCGCGTATCGGACGCGTTCAGGAAGGCCGCCGCCTTGGCGCGGCCGCCTTCATACAAGGCGGTGGCGCGCTCGCTCAACAGGTGGGTCGCGCGATGAATGTTGGCATTGGCGTGGCGATAGTAATCGTCCATCGCCGTCAGCACGGACTCGGGCTTCTGGCTGGTGTTGGCGCTGTCGAGGTAGACCAGCGGCTTGCCGTGCACCCGCTCGGTGAGGATCGGGAAGTCGGCCCGGACCTGGTCGACGTTAAATGGCCGCACGCGTGTCCTCGCGGAGGCGGGAGAAGAAGTTGCCTTCGATCTGCTCCCGCAAGGCCGGAATCTTGAGACCTTGAATGACCTCGCCGGCAAACGCGTGCAGCAGCATGTCGCGCGCTTCAGCGCGATTCAGGCCGCGGGCCTGGAGGTAAAACAGCGCCTCTTCATCCAACTGCCCCACCGCCGCGCCATGCGTGCACTTCACATCGTCCGCAAAAATCTCAAGCTGCGGATTCGAGTTGATGGTCGCATCGTCCGACAGCAGCAGCGCGCGGTTGGTCTGCTTGGCGTCGGTTTTCTGCGCATCGAGCTGCACGATGATGCGGCCGTTGAACACCCCCTTGCCCTTGCCCGCCAGGATGCCCTTGTAGATCTCGTGGCTGGTGCAGTACGGCATGGCGTGATCGAGCGAGGTATGCGTGTCCATGAGGCGTTCGCCGTCAGCGAGGTAGACGCCGTTCATGGTGCAGTCGGCGCCTTCGCCCTTGAGGCCAATGCCAATGTCGTGGCGCATGATGCGGGCGCCGGTCGAAAACGCATGCGACTCGAACACGCCCTTGGTCTCGACGTGGGCCTGGATGTTGGCGATGTGAAACGCCTGGTCCGATTCGCGCTGGTCGGTGTACAGCTGGACGAGCGCACTCGGCCCGACGACGACTTCAATCACCGCGTTGTTGAAGTACGCCGTGTCCGGAGCGCCGATGAAGGTCTGGGCCACGCGGACCTGGCTGTTCTCACCGGCGACGATGAGCACACGAGGATGCGCCACCACCGGCGAATCGCCGCCGGTCACGACCACGATGTGAACGGGCGTCTCGACGATCGCGCCCTTGGTGACCATGATCGCGACGCCGTCATCGAGGAACGAAGTGTTCAGGGCGGCAAACGGATGAGTCGCGAGGCTGAAGACCTTCCCCAGGTGCGTCTCGATACCATCGGTGGCGTCGCGTGCACCGTCGCGCAGGCTGGCAATGCGCAGGCCCTTGGGCAACGTGCTGAGGTCCGATAGTCCCGCGGCGAACTGACCGTTGACGATCACGAGCCGCACGGCGCCAGGAATGGTCACCGCGGCCGTGAGTGCTTCGGCCTGCGCGAAACCGCCTTGCGCCAGCGGCCAACTGGCCTCGGCGATCGGCGACACGTTGGTGAAGCGCCAGTCTTCGAGCCGGGTCGTCGGGAAGCCGACCGCGGCAAAGTGCTTCGCCGCCGCCTCGCGACGCTCCTTGACCCACGCCGGCGCTGCCTGCACGAGGGCTTCCATTACTTCTTCGCTCCGGCGGGCTCGGTCCAGGCGTAGCCCTTCTCTTCCAGTTCCAAGGCCAGCTCACGGCCACCCGAGCGGACAATCCGGCCTTCGGCCAGCACGTGGACGTAATCGGGCACGATGTAGTCGAGCAGGCGCTGGTAGTGGGTCACCACGATGAACGACCGCTCGGGGCTGCGCATGGCGTTGACGCCGTCCGAGACGACGCGCAAGGCGTCGATGTCGAGACCGGAATCGGTTTCATCGAGCACCGCGAGCGTCGGCTCGAGCACCGCCATGTGGAAGATCTCGTTGCGCTTCTTCTCGCCGCCCGAGAAGCCTTCGTTCACCGACCGCATCAGCATCGACTCGTCGACGTGCAGGATCTTGAGCTTCTGCTTCACCAGCGCCATGAA
>CAMBHC010000215.1 GCA_945866285.1 Candidatus Sulfopaludibacter sp. SbA3
GCGGCCCCTCGGGCATCTGGGTCGATCCCAAGACCAACGAAGCGTTCATCTCCGACGGTTATCGCAACCGTCGCGTGATCGTCGTGGACGGCGCCACCGGCAAGTACCTGCGCCACTGGGGCGCCTACGGCAACGTGCCAGATGACACGGAGAAGTTCGATCCCAAGACGATGATGAGCGGCGCGCTGCCGAAGCAGTTCTCGACACCGCACGGCATCACCGGGACCAAGGATGGCAAGATCTACGTCGCCGATCGCCGCGGCAACCGCATCCAGGTGTTCGACCAGGCCGGCAAGTTCCTCTCGGAGAAGATCATCGCGCCGGCGACGCTGTCGTCAGGCTCGGCCTTCGTGCTGGTGCCGTCGCACGACGCCGCCCAGCAGTACCTCTACATGGCCGACGGCACGAATCACAAGGTGTGGATCCTGCGGCGCTCGACCATGGAAGTGGTCGGCGAGTTCGGACGCGGCGGACGCCAGGCCGGCCAGATGCTCCGTCCGCACGGCATGAGCATCGACTCCAAGGGCAACCTGTTCGTCGGCGAAGCCTCCACGGGGCGCCGCGTGCAGAAGTTCACGCTCCTGCCGGGCAAGTAGAAACAACGGAACAGGAGGTTCGGAGATTAAGGGTTGCTCCTTATCTCTTGGCCTCCTGTTATTTCTGGATGGTCACTAACACCGCTTCCAGGTCAAACATGTCATGCCCCAGGGCATCGACGGTCACCTGCAGCCCGGGCCGCAACACCGACTGCGGCAGCTTCTTCAGCCCCTGCATGACGTGCGTGCCCTCGTTCATGTCGATCTCGTAAGTCGCGCCGTCCAGGGCTTTCACGTCCAACTGTGTGGCCTGCACCTTGACGACGGTGCCGGTGATCTTGATCTTCTCGTGGGCAGAAACGAACGTCAGGGTCAGGGCCACGAGCACCATCGTCGCAACAAGCCGTCTGGTCATCTCAAAACCATACCCTTAAACCAGTGACGAGGCGCCAGCCGCCAACGCCGTGCCCCTCCTCGCGGGCCAGGTCGCCGGTTGCGAAGACCTTACGGTGCCACACCAGGCCGGCATAGGGAGCCAGCTCGCGCCGGACCTCGTAGCGCACGCGCGCGCCGAACTCGATTGAACTCAGGCCGGCGCCCACCTGCCGTTCGGGATCGGACTTGCCAAACAGGTTCAGTTCCAGGATCGGTTGGATCACCACGCGATCGTTCACCAGGAGGTCGTATTCAACCTCGGCCCTGAGCGCGGTCCGCGCCGATTCGCCGAAATAGCCGGTGACCTCGACATCAAACCACTGAGGCGCGAGGCCCTGCAGCCCAATCGCGGCCCACGTGCGCGCGGGCCCCGGCGTGAAGTCCTGCCGAACGCCGCCCACCACCGTCCACCATCGCGACACGTTGCGCCCCAACAGCAGATGCCCTTCGGCATCGTCGAACACGCCATCCTGGTAGTTGGCCTCGGTCCGGACCAAGATGCGGTTGATGTCACCACCGACCCAGGCCTTGGCGTCCCAGATTGCGCCGCCGCCGATATCGGACACCTGCCATTCGAGTTGATCGGCCAGCACCATGAAGTGCAGGCCATCGTCGTGTACGCCGTGGCCTTGCAGGTCGGGCGGAAACGCGGCCTTGCGGTCCTCGTCGGTTGGGGTCGGTAACGGCGTTGCCTGGGCGTTCGCGTCGGCTGCGCACGCAAGCAAGAGCGACGCCACAATGACCGCGTGGATCCCACACCGCCAAGCCCCCAAGCCGCCAGGTCCCCAAGCCCTCACGAGCCCTGCGCGCGCCATCTATTCCTCCACCCGCACTTCGCGGAACATGCCGGCTTCCATGTGAAACAGCAAGTGGCAGTGATAGGCCCACCGGCCCAGCGCGTCGGCACGCACGCGATAGGCGCGCTTGGTGCCCGGCGGCATGTCGATGGTGTGCTTGCGCACCTGGAAGTTGCCCGCCTCATCCTCGAGGTCGCTCCACATGCCGTGCAGGTGAATGGGGTGCGTCATCATGGTGTCGTTGACGAGGACAATGCGCAAACGCTCGCCGTAAGTGAGGCGCAGCGGCTCGGCGTCGGCGAACTTCACGCCGTTGAACGACCAGGCGAAGCGCTCCATGTGGCCGGTGAGGTGCAACTCCACGGTGCGACCGGGGTCGCGACCATCGGGATCGGCGAACGTGCTCTTCAGGTCCGCGTAGGTCAACACGCGGCGGCCGTTGTCGCGCAGGCCGAGACCAGGGTCGCTCAATCGTGCCGTCGGCGTCATGGCCTGCATGTCCACCAGCGGGCTGTTCTCGGTGTCGGGATGCGCCTGGGCGCCACCGCCGGCTGACATGTTGTGGCCAGCATGCGGATCGGTGGCGGCCGGTGCTGCCGGCATGTTGTGCCCGGCATGCGGATCGACCGCGGCCGGTGGCGCCGGCATGTTGTGCCCGGCGTGGGGATCGACCGCGGCTGGCGCCGCCATCGCTGCCATGTCGTGACCTGGCCCGCCGTGGCCCATGTCGGCCATGCTCAGCAGCGGCCGCGGATCGAGCGCCGGCACCGGCGCCTGCAAGCCCTCGCGCACGGCCAGGGTGCCGGCCGCATAGGCGGTGCGGTCCATCGCCTGCGCGAAAATAGTGAAGGCGTCCTGCCCCGACGGCTCGACGATGACATCGAAGGTTTCGGCCGTCGCGATGCGGAACTCGTCCACCGAGACCGGATGCACGTACTGGCCGTCCGCGGCCACCACCGTCATCTTCAAGCCCGGGATGCGGACGTCGAAATAGGTCATCGCCGAGCCATTGATGAAGCGCAGCCGGACGCGCTCGCCGGCCTTGAACAACCCGGTCCAGTTGCCGGACGGCGTCACGCCATTCATCAAGTGCGTGTAGGTGTAGCCCGACACGTCGGCGAGGTCGGTCGGCGTCATTCGCATCGTGCCCCACGCCCGCCGGTCGGCCATGGTCTTCGAGAAGCCCTGCTCGCGAACATCCTTCATGAAGTCGCCGAGGTTGCGGCGGTTGTGGTTGTAGTAGTCCGACTGCTTCTTCAGCTTGCCGAACACGCGCTTGGGATCTTCGTCGGTCCAGTCGGTCAGTAACACCACGTGCTCGCGATCGAACTGGAAGGGCTCGGGCTCGCGCGGGTCGATGACCAGCGGGCCATAGAGGCCGCGCTGCTCCTGGAAGCCCGAGTGGCTGTGGTACCAGTAGGTGCCGCCCTGGCGCACGGTGAACTTGTAGGTATAGGTCTCGCCGGGATGAATGCCGTGGAAGCTCAGCCCCGGCACGCCGTCCATGTTGGCCGGCAGGATCATGCCATGCCAGTGGATCGAGGTGTCCTCTGACAGCGCGTTGGCCACGCGCATGGTCACCGTGTCACCTTCGCGCCAGCGCACCAGCGGCGCCGGGATGCTGCCGTTCACGGTGATACCGGTGCGCGCCGCGCCGGTGAAGTTGACTGGCGCTTCAGCGATGCGCAGGTCGAAATCGGTGCCGCGCAGGGTGGCCTGGCTGGTGCGCGAGTCTTGCGCGAATCCTCGTGAGGGCCACACGCCCAGGCCGGCGGCAGCGCTGCCAGCGGCAAGCCCTTTTACGAACGTACGTCGATTGATCATGTACTCGTCTCCTCGCTTGTGGTGGCGGGTCTTAAGACCCGCCTGTTTCATCGCGAGGACGATCAGATGCGGAGGATGGAGAAGCTGGGTAGGTGCGGAAATTCGAACGGGGGACGAAGCGCGAGACGATCGGAAACGACGCCGGCGACCGGGGTTTTCGCAACGATCCTGGTCACGAGCGGCGCCGCCACGAGCAACTGATCGGTGGCGAGCTTCGCCCTCGTCACGCGCGGTTCGGCGATCTCGGGCAGGCACGCGTGGACCTCGCCACCGTTCAAGGCCGTGAGTGGTGCAGGCTCCTGGTGGCACGACGCCTGGGCCGGCGCAGCCAGCTCATCGAGACACTCGACGCCGCAGGCCAGCAGGCGACCTGATGCAAACAGCATCACGACGACGAGCAGATGCGCGGTGGAGCGGAGCATCACGGCACTTTCGACTATACCAGACGAGGCTGGCCGGCCGCGAAATCCCGCTGTCGCCGCGTTGTTATACGCGGTCACTACCATGAGCGTGACCGTAATGATGATGGAGGGATGTCGTGGCCTGGACGATGCTGAAGGCGCGCGCCAGTCCAACGGGAGGATAGAATCCAGTATTGATGACGCTGAGGATCCAGGCGAGGCTGGTGGCCCGCCTCTACATTTGCCTCCTGTTGGTCCTCACGGCGCCCTTCGCGAGCGAGGTGCTCGCGCATGGCGTGGCCGCCAGTGACAAGGACCTGATCACGCAGGGCCGGCAGCTCGCGGTCTTCATCTACCTGGGCGCCAAGCACATGGTGACCGGCTACGACCACCTGCTGTTCCTGTTCGGGGTGATCTTCTTCCTGTACCGGCTGAAGGAAGTGGCGATCTACGTCACCCTGTTCGCCGTCGGACACAGCGTCACGCTGCTCTACGCGGTGATGAGCGGCACGCACGTCAACCCGTTCATCATCGACGCCATCATCGGCTTGTCGGTGGCCTACAAGGCGCTCGACAACATGGGCGGGTTTGAGCGCCTGCTCGGCTTTCAGCCCAACACCAAACTCGCCGTGTGGATCTTCGGCCTGTTCCATGGACTGGGCCTGGGCACCAAGCTGCAGGACTTCTCGCTTTCGACCGAGGGCCTGGTGCCCAACATCCTGGCCTTCAACGTCGGTGTCGAGCTGGGCCAGGTGCTGGGCCTCAGCGCCATCCTGATCGCCATGGGCTTCTGGCGCCGCTCGGCCGGCTTTCACCAGCACGCCTTCGCCGCCAACATCATCGTGATGACCTGCGGCTTCATCCTCGCCGGCTATCAACTCGTCGGCTTCGCCACGCAATCGAGCCTATGACCAACTCTGAAGCTTCACCCCTTCCGTCGACACCGCAACTGATGCGCGCGATTGGCATCGCCGGCGTCGTGGCGACGATCATCCTGATCACCGCCGTGCTGCCCGCAGAGTACGGCCTCGACCCGACCGGTATCGGCCGGGCCATCGGCCTGTTGCGCCCACCGGCCTCGGCCGTGGATATGTCCATTCCGGTCACCGCCGAAGCCGCGGCGATGGTGACGAAATATGACGCGGCCTTCCGCAGCGACGAGATGACGTTGACGCTGAAGCCGGGCGAAGGCGCCGAGATCAAGGCGACCATGGTCAAGGGCAGCAGCTACGTGTTCAGCTGGACCGTGGCGGGCGGCACCGTCGAGTTCGACATGCACGGCGCATACGGGGATGGCACCGGCGGCG
>CAMBHC010000216.1 GCA_945866285.1 Candidatus Sulfopaludibacter sp. SbA3
ACCGCACCCGGCTGATTTGCATCGAGGAGGTCCACGGTGCCGCCGGCTCCAACAAGTGGGGCGCATCGAAGAACCTGTTCGCGCCGGCTGATACCGGATCGAAGTTCACGATTACGCCCGACAGCGCGTTGTCGTCACTCGAGCCGTATCGCGATCACCTGACGATTATTTCGAACACCGACGTCCGCATGGCCGAGGCGTTCACCGCCCCGGAAATCGGCGGCGACCACTTCCGCTCGAGCGCCGTGTTCCTGACGCAGTCCCATCCCAAGCAGACGCAGGGCTCCGACATCTGGGCCGGCACCTCGTTCGACCAGATGTATGCGCAGCAATTCGGCCAGGCCACGCCGATGCCGTCGATGCAGTTCTGCATCGAGAGCCTCGACCAGGCCGGCGGCTGCACCTACAACTACTCGTGCGCTTACACCGACTCGATCAGCTGGGCGTCGCCGAATGAACCACTGCCGATGATTCGCGACCCGCGTGTCGCGTTCGACATGCTGTTCGGCACCGGCGGCTCGCAGGCGGATCGCGCCAACCGCCGCAAGACCCGCCGCAGCATCCTCGACTTCATCTCGACCGAAGTGGCGGACGTCCGCAAGGAACTCGGCAACGGCGACAAGACCCGCCTCGACCGCTACCTGACGCACGTGCGCGAAATCGAACGCCGCATCCAGGGGATCGAAGCGCGCAACACCAGCGGCGAACAGCGCGAGTTGCCGGACGCGCCCGCGGGCGTGCCCGACTCGTTCACCGAGCACATGAAGCTGATGTTCGACCTGCAGGTGCTCGCGCTCGAGACCGACATGACGCGCATCATCTCGTTCAAGACCGGCCGCGACGCGCAGAACCGCTCGTTCCCGGAGAGCGGCGTCAATCTGCCGTTCCACCCGACGTCGCACCATGGCGACCGCGAAGACAAGATCATGGACTTCAACAAGATCAACAAATTCCGCATCGGCCAATTGCCGTACCTGCTCGATCGCCTCAAGGAGTCGCAGGATGGCGACAGCAACCTGCTCGAAAAGACGCTGGTGGTGTGGGGATCGCCGATGGCGGATCCGAACGTCCACAATCACCGCCGCTGCCCGATGCTGCTGCTCGGCCACGGCAACGGCCTGCTGAAGGGCAACCTGCACATCCAGGCCGCGGCAGACACGCCGATGGCCAACGTGTTCCTCACGATCGCGCACGGCCTCGGGATGGAAGACGTCAAGTCGTTTGGTGACAGCACCGGCGAGCAGTCGGTCACGCAGAGCGTGCCGGCGACCGCCGCGGTTTAACGCTACGTAAAGGCGGGTCTTCAGACCCGCCTTTCGATTTGGAAGGGACTAAAGTCCCGTCCCTACGGTGTACGGTACACCCGGAGAGCGCAATGAAACGTCAGTCTTCACTCGTGCTGGTTATCGCCCTCGTCCTCACCGCCGCGCTGGGCGCGCAGCAGCAAGTCTCGCCCGTCGCCGATGCGGCAATGCGCGGTGACAAGACCGCCATCGCCACACTGATCAAGCAAGGTCTGGACGTGGGCGCGGCCCAGGGCGACGGCATGACCGCGCTGCACTGGGCGGCCGAACGCGGCGACGCCGAGATGACCGAGGTGCTGATCTACGCCGGCGCCAACATTTCCGCGGTGACGCGCATTGGTCTGTACACGCCGCTCCACCTCGCCGCAAAAGCCGCGAGCGCGGCGGTGGCGAAAGTGCTGATTAAGGGCGGCGCCGACGTCAACGCCAAGGCCGATCCGAGCGGCGCCACGCCGATGCACTTGGCGGCGTTGTCGGGCAGCGCCGACGTGATCCACGTGCTGGCCGGAGCCAAGGCCGACGTCAACGCCCGTGAAAACGAATGGGAACAGACGCCCCTGATCTTTGCGGCGTCCGCGAATCGCGCGTCAGCGATCACGGCGCTGATCAAGCTCGGTGCTGACGCCAACGGAGCGAGCAAGACCATCGACGTGGCGAAACAGGGCCAGTTGGATCGCGCCGCGGTGGAACGTCAGCGCAAATTGATCGAAGGCTTCGTTGGCAAGGATTCGAACAAGCGTCCGACCCCGTCGCAGATGCAGGCCGCGATCGAAGCGTCACGCGAAGTGCTGAAGTCCGGCAAGATTCCGCCGGTGGATCCGAATGCGCCTCCGGCGCGCGGCTTCAACCCTGAGGAAATCAATCCCCCGGTGTCGACCAAGGGCGGGATGACTGCGCTGTTGCACGCGGCTCGTCAGGGCTACCTCGAAGCGGCGACCGCGCTGCTCGACGGCGGCGCCAACATTGACAAGGCGCAGGCCGGCGACGCGACCACGCCGCTGCTGACGTCGATCATCAACGGCCAGTTCGACATGGCGATGTTGCTGACCAACCGCGGCGCCAATCCCAACCTGTCGGCAAAGAACAACGGCGTCGCGCCGCTGTGGGCCGCCGTCAACACCGCGTGGCAGCCCCGCACCCGCTTCCCGCAGCCCCAGGAAATGGAACTGCAGAAGCACACCTATCTCGACGTCATGCAGGCGCTGCTCGACAAGGGCGCGAACGTCAACCACCGCATCGAGTCGCATCCCTGGTATCTCGTCTACACCGGTTGCGGCAACCGTAACTGCGGCCTCGCGGACACCGCCGGTTCAACGGCCTTCTGGCGCGCGGCTTACGGCACCGATCTGATGGCCATGAAGTTGCTCGCGGCGTACGGAGCCGATCCCGAAATTCCAACGGTGGCTCCGCGGCAGCAGGTTCGTCGCGGTGGTGATGCGCCTCCGGGTGCAGCCGGCCAGGGCGGCCAGCCCCAGGGCGCGGGCGGCGCGATTATGCCGACTGCCGACAAGGACATGGAGAAGTACGACGCGCCGGTGATTCCGTACGGCGGCCCTGGCGCTTTCGCCATTCACGCCGCGGCCGGCGTCGAATACGGCGAGGGCTTCGCCGGCAACGCCCATCGTCATGCGCCGGATGCGTGGCTGAGCGTGATGAAGTATCTCGTCGAAGAACTGCACGCCGACGTCAACCTGCGCGACAACGACGGCTACACGCCGCTCCATCATGCCGCGGCGCGTGGCGATAACGAGATGATC
The DNA here is from genome assembly GCA_945866285.1 of Candidatus Sulfopaludibacter sp. SbA3. Lineage (GTDB taxonomy): Bacteria > Acidobacteriota > Vicinamibacteria > Vicinamibacterales > UBA2999 > 12-FULL-67-14b. Next base: position 3,062 of record CAMBHC010000216.1, read on the forward strand.
TTGTATCTCGTGAGCAAGGGCGCGGACGTGAAGGCGGTTGCCCGTAGCGGCCAGACGACGGTCGACATGGCGAACGGCCCGGTGCAGCGCCTGTCGGCGATTCCGGAAACCATCGCGCTGTTGACGAAGCTCGGTTCGAAGAACAACAACCGCTGCGTCACCTGCTAAGGACACCCTATGAGTGAGATGAACCGTCGTGACGTGATGAAGACCGGGTTGGCCATGGCGGCGCTCGGCGCGGCGGCGAACTTCGAGTGGGTACTGCCGGCGCTGGCGCAGGGTGAAACGGTCATGCCGTTCACCGAGTTTCCGCCGACATTCAATCCGGCCCCCGCGGTCGATCGGCGCCTGTTCGACACGCGCACGCTCAGCGGCGCGTTCACGCCGCCGGAGCAGTTCTTCACCACGCAGCACTACGGTCATCCAGAAGTGGACGCGGCCGCGTATCGCCTGAAGGTTGGCGGCCTGGTCAAGACGCCGAAGTCTTTGACCATCGACGACCTGCGCAAAATGGGCAGCACCGATTTGATCGCCGGCTTCGAGTGCTCCGGTAACCGCCGCCCGGTACAAGGCCTGGTCGGCAACGGCCGCTGGACCGGCGTGCCGCTCAAGACCGTACTGGAAAGCGCCGGCCTCAACGCCGACGCGCGCGAGATCGTGTTCTTCGGCGCGGACCGCGGCAAGGAATCGGTGAACTTCCGCGGTACCAATTTCGATGTCGAGCAGCAGTACGGCCGCAGCATCCAGCGCGACCGCGCGCTGTCGCCCGAGCCGTTCCTGGCCTTCGCGTTGAACGGTGCGCCACTGACCAAGCACCAGGGCGCGCCGCTGCGCCTCATCATGCCGGGCTGGTATGGCGCCCCGAATGTGAAGTGGCTGTCTGAAATCGTCGCGCAAGCGGATCCCTATCTCGGCAAGTTCCAGGCGAACTGGTACCGCACGCTCAAGGGCGAGATGATCAACGGCGAGATGAAGTGGGTCGAGAGCGCGATCACCCACCTGCAACTCAAGTCGTTTGTCGCCCGCGTCACCAAGAGCGGCAACGCCCACAAGGTCACCACCATCGTGCTGAACGACGGCACGCCCATCAAGTCGGTGGAAGTGAAGGTGGACGAGGGCCCGTGGCAGGCGGCGACCGCCGACCCGTCAACGACCGCGAAATATGGGTGGAAGCTGTACAACTACACGTGGAACGGCGCCGCCGCCGGTGAGCACACCGTGATGTCGCGCGTGACCGATGCCACCGGCAAGGTACAGCCGACCGAAGCGGAACTCGTCAACAAGAAGACGTTCCTCGAGGACAACTCGCAGCATCCCCGGAAAGTAATGATTTCCTAGTAGCTGACGGGGCCGCAAATGGCGGCCTGAATTCGACAGAAGACCAGTCTAACGGCTGGTCTTTTGTCTTTTCTCAAAAGCGGCCAGCAGTAGAATGGCCGCCTGATGCTCGACCTCGTGTTCCGCCCTAGGCCGGGGTCGTCGGCATGGTCTCGCTGTTCCTCATTAAGCGCCTCCACATCGAGACTATGCGCGGTCGCCGCCTTGCTCGCAAGCACGGCGTCCCCCGCCGCCGCGCAGGCACCTCCGGCGTCCCCGTTTGGTATTACCGACAACTCGTTCCTCATCGAAGAGGCCTTCAACCAGGACCCCGGCGTCTTCCAGAACATTTTCATGATGGCGCGGAACGCCGATCATGAGTGGGAAGGATCGTTCACGCAAGAGTGGCCGGTGCTGTCGCAACGCCACCAGTTGTCGTTCACATTGCCGTTCTCCGCCACGTCCAACGCCGCGGCGCTTGGTGACCTCGGCGTGGACTACCGCCTCCAGGTGACGGACGGTAAGGGCCGCCTTCCCGCGTTCTCGCCGCGCGTGACCCTGCTGTCGCCGACAAGCGCGGCGCAACGTTCGCTAGGCTGGGGCGGCGCCGGCTGGCAGTTCAACCTGCCACTCAGCAAGCAGTCCGGCCGCTTGTTCTTCCACGCCAACGCCGGCACGACGCTGCTACCGGTCGAGAATGAGTCGTCCACACGCGAGTGGTCCAACGCGCCGTTTGCCGGGGCCAGCGCGATCGTCGCCGTGACAGCGATGTTCAACCTGATGATTGAGTCCCTGGCGGTGCGGGCGCGCGCTGACGGCGGGCGGGAGACCAGCGTGACTGTCTCGCCGGGTTTCCGCCTGGGCTGGAACGTCGGCGAGCAGCAGATTGTGATCGGGGTGGGCGTGCCGGTGA
>CAMBHC010000217.1 GCA_945866285.1 Candidatus Sulfopaludibacter sp. SbA3
ATGGGACTGACGCCGCGCCAAGTGTTGCGGCAAGTAGAGTGGCCGCTGGCGTTGCCCTCAATCGTGTCGGGGCTGCGCGTGGCGGTGGTGATTGGGGTGGGCACGGCGACCATCGCCTCGGCCATCGGTGCTGGGGGATTGGGCGATTACATCTTCCGTGGCCTGGCGATGGTTGATGCCACGGTGATTCTGGCGGGCGCGCTCCCGGCAGCGCTGCTGGCCCTGGCGGCGGACGCCGCGCTGGCCGCAGCCGGACAGCTCGCCGACCCGCGCCGCAGATCAGGCCGCCACGCCGTGATCCTGGCGACGGTGGTGATGCTCGGGGTGATGACCGCGGTGTCTGGCCGAGCGTCTGCCGGTCGTGCTGATCTCGTGGTGGGCTCCAAGAATTTCACTGAGCAAGTGGTCCTGGGTGAGCTGATGGCGCAGGCCATCGAGCGCCACACCGGACTGACCGTCGAGCGGCGCCTGAACCTCGGTGGCACCGCGATCGCGCACGAGGCGCTGCTGAGCGGTGGCATTGACGTGTATGCCGAGTACACGGGCACGTCGCTCACGGCCATCTTCAATCAGCCACCATCGGCAGATTCAGAACAGGTGTTCGCCACGGTCCGCGATCGCTACGCGGCGCTGGGACTGACGTTGCTGCCGCGCCTGGGATTCAACAACACGTTCGCGATGCTCGTGCGTGGCGACGATGCCCGGCGGCTGGGCTTGAAGACCGCCAGCGACCTGGCGCAATCGGTCCGCCTAAAGGCGGACGCTGCATGGCGCGCCGGCTTTGGATACGAGTTCCTGGAACGTCCCGATGGCTTCAAGGGACTGAGCGCCGCATACGGACTGACGTTTGGTGACCCGCCGCGCGTGATGGATCTCAACCTGCTCTACCGCGCCCTGGCCGCAGGCGAGGTCGACGTCACGGCCGGGGACGCGACCAGCGGGCTGATTGGCGCCTTGGGGCTGACGGTGCTTGAGGACGACCGGCACTATTTCCCGGTTTACGACGCGGCACCGGTCGCGCGTGCCGCCGTCATGCTGCAGTATCCGGCCGCGGCCGAGGCTGTCCGCCGCCTGGCCGGCCGGGTGTCGGCCGCCGAGATGCGGCAAATGAATTTTGCGGTTGATGGCGGCCAGCAAGACCCCGTCGTCGTCGTCCGCGCGTTCCTTGATAGAATTGGTGGGTTCTAGACTAGGAGTCTGTCGCCATCATGCCAAGCCTCGATACTTACAAGACCCGCACCCCATTGTCCGTCGGCACCGATACGGTCAGCATCTACAGCCTGCCCGCCCTTGCGAAAGCCGGGTTCCCCAACGTGGACCGGTTGCCGTACTCCCTCAAGATCCTGCTCGAGAACCTGCTGCGCCGAGAAGACAACGGCTTCGTGAAGACGGCCGACATCACGGCGCTGGCATCGTGGGATCCGAAGACGATCGGCGAGAAAGAAATGTCGTTTATGCCGGCCCGGGTGCTGCTGCAGGACTTTACCGGCGTGCCCTGCGTGGTGGACCTGGCGGCGATGCGCGACGGCATTGTGGCCCTTGGCGGCGACCCGCAGAAGGTGAACCCGCTGCAGCCGGTCGAGCTGGTCATCGATCACTCGGTGCAGGTCGATTACTTCGGCACCATGGACGCGAAGGACCTCAACGCGGACCTGGAGTATCACCGCAATCGCGAACGTTATGTGTTCCTGCGCTGGGGCCAGACCGGCTTCCGCAACTTCCGCGTCGTGCCGCCCGAAACCGGCATCGTGCACCAGGTCAACATCGAGTACCTGGCGCGCGTGGTGTGCCGCGATGACGATGGCACCGCGTATCCCGACACGGTGTTCGGCACCGATTCGCATACGACGATGGTGAATGGCCTCGGCGTGGTGGGTTGGGGCGTCGGCGGCATTGAAGCAGAGGCGGCCATGCTGGGCCAGCCCAGCTCGATGCTGATTCCGCCGGTGCTTGGCTACCGTCTCTCGGGCCGCGTGCCCGAGGGCGCCACCGCGACCGACCTCGTGCTGACCATCACCGAAGCGCTGCGCAAGCGCGGCGTGGTGGGCAAGTTCGTCGAGTTCTACGGTCCCGGCCTGGCGCACCTGACCATCGCCGACCGCGTCACGCTCGGCAACATGTGCCCCGAGTACGGCGCCACCGTCGCGATCTTCCCGATCGACGAGATGACGTTGGACTACCTGCGCCTGACGGGCCGCGAGGCATCGCAGGTGGCGCTGGTCGAGGCGTACGCCAAGGCCCAGGGCATGTTCGCCACGGCCGACTCCCCAGACGCCGTCTACACCGAGACGATGGAGCTGGATTTGACGAGCGTGGTGCCGAGCCTGGCCGGCCCGCGTCGGCCGCAGGACCGGGTGTCACTGTCGAACGCGAAGGGCTCGTTTGCCGGTTCACTTGATGAACTGAAGAAGGGCGTGAAGGCCGTCTCATCGGCGGGCGGCGCCGCCGTCACGACCGCGACGCAGCTCGAACACGGTTCGGTGGTGATCGCCGCGATCACCAGCTGTACCAACACCTCGAACCCCAGCGTGATGATTGGCGCGGGTCTCGTGGCGAAGAAAGCGGTGGAGAAGGGCCTCACCCGTAAGCCGTGGGTCAAGACCAGCCTCGCGCCGGGCTCGAAGGTGGTGACCGATTACCTGAAGAAGGCCGGTCTCGACACGTATCTCGATCAGATTGGCTTCAACCTGGTGGGCTACGGCTGCACCACGTGCATCGGCAACAGCGGTCCCCTGCCCGAAGAGGTGTCGGCCGAGATCATCGAGCGCGGCCTCATCGTCGCGTCGGTGTTGAGCGGCAACCGTAACTTCGAAGGCCGCATCCAGCAGGAAGTGCGCGCCAACTACCTGGCCTCGCCGCCGCTGGTCGTGGCCTACGCCCTGGCCGGGTCGATGACCATCGACATCACCACCGAGCCGCTCGGCATCGGCAAGGATGGCCAGCCGGTTTACCTGAAGGACGTGTGGCCGACGGAGAAAGAAATCCAGGCGGCCATGCTGACCAGCGTGACGTCGGACGCTTATCGCCGGCAGTATGCCAACGTGTTCGAGGGGCAGGAGCGCTGGCGGAACTTGCCGGTGCCGACCGGCGACCGTTTCGCGTGGGAGGCCGATTCAACGTATATCCGGAAGCCGCCATTCCTCGAGAACCTGTCGATGACGCCGGCGCCCCTCACCGACATTACCGGCGCGCGTGCGCTCGCGGTGCTGGGCGACAGCATCACGACCGACCACATTTCGCCGGCCGGCAACATCAAGGCGAACAGCCCGGCGGGCAAGTATCTCATCGAGCACGGTGTGGACCCGAAGGACTTCAATTCCTACGGCGCCCGCCGCGGCAACCACGAGGTGATGATGCGCGGCACGTTTGCCAACACGCGCATCAAGAACCAGATGGTGCCCGGCATTGAAGGTGGCGTCACGGCCTACCTGCCGGGTGGCGACGTGATGCCGATCTACGATGCGTCGATGAAGTATCAGGCGGCCGGCGTGCCGCTGGTGGTGATTGCGGGCAAGGAGTACGGCTCGGGCTCGTCACGTGACTGGGCCGCCAAGGGCACCATGCTGCTGGGCGTGAAGGTGGTGGTGGCGGAAAGCTACGAGCGCATTCACCGCAGCAACCTCGTCAACATGGGCGTGCTGCCGCTGCAGTTCACGGACGGGCAGAGCGCGGCCAGCGTTGGCCTGACCGGGCGCGAGACCTTCGCGTTCGCCGGCGCCGGCGCGGCGCTGAAGCCGCGTGCCGAGGTCAGCATCACGGCGACGGCCGAGGACGGCACGACCAAGACCTTCACGGCGGTGGCCCGCATCGACACGCCGGAAGAGATCGTGTCGTTCTCGAATGGCGGCATCCTGCCGTATGTGCTGCGTCAGTTGGTCCGAAGCTCGAAATGATGTGCTGACGTCCGCGTCGATCAAGAACCAGGCGCTCACCCTCGGATTCGATGTCTGCGGGGTGGCGCCTGCCACGGCGCTGCCGGAACTGTCGTTCCTGCCTGAATGGCTCGCTCGCGGCTTCGCGGGCGACATGATTTACCTTCACAAGTCCGCGCACGCCCGCGCCGACATCCGGCACTTCCTGCCTTCAGCACGCTCGGTAATCGTCGCCGGCGCGATCTACAACACCGAAGGGCCGGGACCCGCGACCCGGGACCCGGGATCCGTCCAGGTTGCTCGCTACGCGCGCGGGCAGGATTACCACCTCGTCCTGGCCGAACGGCTCGAGCAGCTCGCTTCCTGGATGCGCGAACAGCAAGGGGCGTCACTCGAGACCGCCATCTTCGTGGACAAGCATCACGTGCAGGAGCGCGTCTACGCGCAGCACGCCGGTGTGGGGTGGATCGGCAAGAACAGTTGCGTGATCAATCCGGAACTCGGCTCCTTCATGTTCTTGTGCGGCATTGCCACGAGCCTCGCACTCGACGTCGATGCGCCGGCCACCGACCAGTGCGGCGCGTGCACCTTGTGCATCGACTCGTGTCCCACCGGCGCGATTGTCGATGCGCACGTGCTCGACGCGACCAAGTGCATTTCCTACCTGACCATTGAGATTGACGGCGCCATTCCTGAATCGCAGCGGCCGCAGATCGGCGATCACGCCTACGGCTGCGACATCTGCCAGGACGTCTGTCCGTGGAACCTGGCGCCGGTGCTGACGGCCGATCCGGCATGGACGGCGACACCGAGGCATGGCGCGTCGGCCGGGGAGTTGTGGCTGCGGACCGACGATGAGCTGCACCAGTTCGTGAAGGGGAGTGCCATGACGCACTTGTCGCTTGCGGGCCTGCGCCGCAACCTGGCGACCGTGATCGGCAATAGCGGCGACCGGGCGCTGACGGCTGTGCTCGACCGGCCCGGCCGTGGCGTCAGGAACGCCGCCCACAGCGCGCACACGCCGGTCGTCGAGGACGCGGTGGCATGGGCCAAGGGACGGTTGAAGTAGTATCGATCCATGGCGAACGCCTCTCTCGCCCCGGTCCTGTTGGTGTCGATGCCGCAGATGCGCGACCCGAACTTCTCGAAGACGGTGGTCCTGCTGGCGGAATACGGCGCGCATGGTGCGTTCGGGCTGGTGCTGAACCGCCGAATGCCCGAGCCGGCCCAGGCCATTGTCACGGCCGACGAACCGATCGAGATTCATCCCAAGATGCACCTGTTCACGGGCGGACCGGTTGAGCCGACCCGGGCGTGGATTCTGACGGCCAATCCCGACCTCGACCCCGAGGCGCTCGAGGTGATGCCCGGGGTCTACCTGTCGGCGTCGCCGGAACT
>CAMBHC010000218.1 GCA_945866285.1 Candidatus Sulfopaludibacter sp. SbA3
ACGTCTTGAATGTCGCGACTTTCACCGCGCTGCTCTCGGGCGTCGCTTGGTCATAGCAGTCCGCGACCATCTGAACACTCGTGCGCGCCCATTTTGCGATGTCCCGATAGGAGACGTTGTCGCCTTTGTCTAACCGAAGGGTGATGCCCGTCGGACGCAGCGACTTTCGGTCGCGCGGGATCGTCTGCCCCGTTGCGGGATCGCGATATTCGTAAAGCCCAACGTCTTTGAGCAGCCGCTTCATCCCTTCACGGTTGCTCTCGGGAAAGAGCAGCGCGTCTGGTGCGTCTTCAGGTGAGCGCGCTGCGAGCATCTGCTTGTATGCGAACACGCCGCCGAACAGCACATACGCTTCTTCACGCGCACCGCCCTTGGAGTGCTTGCCGAGCACCATTATGCGGACCGCTTCTTGCGTGGTCCCGTTTGGCATCTTGAGGGATTTCATTTCGCAATCGCACCAGCGCACGCTTTCTGCTTCGCCGACGCGAAGTGCGCCACCCACGCTGATCAGGATGAACCAATAGAGATGCTGTCGTTGTCGTTTGGTTCGCGGATTTAACCCGTCGTCGTCGCACTGGGCTTTCGCTGCGTGGTGGAGTGTCTGATACTCCTCGGCGGACAGAAACGGGCGTCCGCGCTTCTGGACGGAAAATTTCCCTGTGAAGGACGGCGCTTGGGGGACATCAGTAAGAGTCTTCATTTCGGCGTGCGCATAGCGGAGCACGCCCATAATGAAGATGAAGTCTTTCTGAATCATCGCCATCGTGAGGGGTTTGCCGCGCTTATTCCGTGTGCGCGCGCGCGTCTCGCGAATCGTTTCCAGACACTCCGCATCCATTTCGGCGATGCGAAGACGACCGAGGTCGGGCATCCAAAACGCCGCACGACCACGGTAGTTGTTCGCTTGCGCTGGCGTGATGAGCCCCCGCGCGGCGCGGAGATCTTGGAAGACTAGAAACTTCTCGGCGCAGTGCGCGAAGGTGGGAGAACCAATCGTTTCCCCCTTACGCACGCGCACGCACAAGTCCTGCCACCACGCGGTAGCCGCAAGCTTCGCCTGTGGGATGGTTTTACACCCCGTGGACTTGCGGACATCCCGCCCCGCAATCCACGCGCGGGCGGAGATCACCCCCGACGATTTGAGTCGCTCCAGTCGCACCTTCCCATCGCAGCACCGCGCAATGGTGACGTTCGCTGGGAGCGTCGTTTTGAGAGGGGACTTTCGTGTTAAATTTAGTGCGTCTCGTTCAGTCATTGCCTGCTGAGCGAGTCTAGCGGAACAGCGCTAGAGAAAGTAGTCGGGAAGTAGTCGGGTGCGAAAAACACCAAATTCTCGATTTTGCTCAATGCGGGAGTGGCGGAATTGGCAGACGCACTAGCTTGAGGTGCTAGCGGGAGCAATCCCGTGGAGGTTCGAGTCCTCTCTTCCGCACCAAAACGAAAGGCCAACCCTTGGGTTGGCCTTTTTCTTTTGGTGCACCGATCGCCGGACCACGGGCGTCCCAATATGGTCTTGGGCTGGTCGTCCTACCGTTACACCTCGCCGCTCAACTACCTGTTCTACCAGGCGGGCTGGTTCGCATGCGTGCTCGGCGCCGCGGCCGGCCGGCCCTGGTCTGGATTCCTGTTCGCTGCCGCGCTGGTTGGCGCACATCTGTGGCTGTCGGCCAATCGCCCTCGCGACCTTCAGCGCATCGCTATCGCGGTGACCGTCGGCAGCACCGTGGAAATAATCCAAATCGCCGCGGGCACCTATCAATTCACGTCAGGAACGGTCTACGCGGCTCTGCCACCACCATGGCTGCTGACCATGTGGGCGCAGATGGCGACGACCTTTGACTTCAGCCTGCGGCCGATCGTCCGTCGCCCGGTGGCCTCGATCGTGTTCGGTGCGCTGGGTGGTCCGCTCGCATTTCTCGCCGGTGAGCGTCTCGGCGCGGTCACGTTGCAGCGGCCGCTCGCTCCCGGGCTGATCGTTCTCTCGGTTACCTGGGCCGCAGCCATGGGGGTCCTGGCATTCGCCGAGCGGTGGGACTTATGGGGCGGTGAAGGGCGCCGCAGGTCGTGAGAAGATCGCGGACGTGACACTCATCGCCGCCCGGGCCACCGTCGTCGCTGCCGCCGTGCTGCTGTCGGCATGCGGTGGCACCAGCGAGTCGCCGTCTCCGGCACCCGCGCCAGCGGCGGTGCCGGCCACGACGCCGACGGTTGAACGCCGGTCCATCGAGGAAGCCCCCGCGGAGCCGCCTCCCTCGGCCTCGGCGCTCGCCGCCTTCAAGGCGCCAGCACTGGGAGACCTCGATGCCATGGCCAGCCGCCGGCGCATTCGCATTCTCGTGCCGGCCAGCCGCACCTACTATTCCGTGGATAACAACCTGCAGCGCGGCGCGACCTACGACGCCGGTGTCGCCTTCGCGCGCTTCGTGACCGCGCAACTGGGATCCGCACAACCGCCGATCGCGGTGGTCTTCATCCCGACGCACGAGGACGCCCTGGTGGCGAATCTGCTGGCTGGACGCGGCGACATTGCCGCCAACCTGCGGCTGACCTTTGAACGCGACGACCAGGTCGCGTTCGCCACGCCCACCAGGTCCGGCATTCGTGAGCTGGTAGTCACGGCCCCTGGGCAGCGGCCATTGGTCAGCCTTGAAGACGTCGCCGGCCGCGCCATTCATGTGCGCAAGAGCAGCGACCACTACAGCAGCCTGTTGCGGCTGAACGAGCAGCTCAAGAAGATCGACCGGCTGCCGAGCCGCATCGTGATCGCAGACGAGACGCTGACCGATGAAGACCTGCTCGACCGGGTCAACGAGGGCAGCTTCCCGGCGACGCTCGCAGACGACTACTTGTTCGACGCGCGGCGGCGCGAACTGTCGAGCGCCGCCGCCAACAGGGACGTGGCGGTCAGCCAGGACGGCATCATCGCCTGGGTGACCCGCAAGGATGCGCCGCAACTGCTGGCCGCGGTCAACGCGTTCTTCGCCGCCCACAAGCCGCGGCCCTAGGCGGACCATGCGCGTACTCGTTGCTGAAGACGACTTCGTGGCCCGGGGGCTGCGCGAGGCGGGGTTCGTCGTGGACGTCTCGGCCACCGGGCAAGGACGGATTGGCGCTGATCGAGGCGCTGCGTTCGAAGAAAGTACAGACGCCGGTGTTGATCCTGAGCGCGCGCCACACCGTGGACGATCGCGTGAAGGGCCTGCAGGCTGACGGCTACATCCTGACCAACAACCACGTCGTCGAACAATCGGCTCGCATCAAGGTGGAGCTGTCGGATCGGCGCGTGCTGGACGCGAAGTTGATTGGCGCCGACGAGCCGAGCGACCTGGCGGTGATCAAGATCGATGCGATCAACCTGCCGGTGGTGGCGATTGGCGACTCGACGGCGATGCGCGTCAGCGATGTGGCGCCGCGGCGAAGGCTGGGCTGAAGCGCGGTGATGTGATCCTGGGCTGCCAGGGTCGCGCGGTGGTCGACACCAACGCGTTCCGCAACGAGATTGCCGCCACTAAGCCGGGCAGCACCATCACGCTGCAGGTCTTGCGCGAAGGCAAGTCCAGCGAAGTGAAGGCAACGCTCGAGGAGATGGCGGCCACGAAGGACGCCGCCAATCGAACCGCGGGCAGCGTCCGTGGCAGTTCGGGCAAGTTCGGCATGGCGATCTCATCGCCCGCGCCAACGGCTCTTTCTTCGTGCCGCTCCGCGCTCCGCGCGGGTAACAAGTAACATAGGGGGATGCGCCTCGATAAGCGCCTCAAAGAGGCGCATCCCGACTTGTCCTGGCGACAGATCCGCGAGGCGGTCGCCAAGGGGCAGGTGACGGTCGGCGGCGAGATCCAGCGCGACGAGGCGTTCGAGACGCGCGACGACGCCGCCGTCGAGATCAACCGCAATCGTCCGGCTCAATCACGCGCCCGAGCCAATTTCGAGATCCTGCACGAGGACGAGCACATCATCGTGCTCAACAAGCCGGCCGGCCTGCTGTCGATTCCATCAAGTCCCGACGCGGGCAGCTCCGAAGACACCGTCCTGAAGCGCGTGCGCGAGTACATGGCCTTCAAGCTTGGCCATAAGAGTTACGTCGGCATGCTGCATCGCCTCGATCGCGACACTTCGGGTTCGCTCGCCGTCGCGTTGTCGAAGGATGCGCACGCTGCCGGGCGGGAGATGTTCAAGCATCACGAATTCGAGCGCCACTACCTCGCGATCGTGCAGGGTATTCCGGACCCGCCGCAAGGGACGATCGACGCGAAGATCTCAACCGGCTACCGCAGCGGACGCCGCAAGCTTGTTGATGACGACGAGGAAGGGCTGGAATCGTCGACCGACTACCGCATCAAAGAGCGGCTGACGAATGCCTCGCTGCTCGAACTGCGCCTGCACACCGGACGGCAGCATCAGATTCGCCTGCACCTCGAACAGCTCGGGCATCCCCTGCTCGGAGAACGCGTCTACTCTGAAGGCGATGCGCGCCAATCGCGGGTGGGTCGAACCAAGGTCGAGGCCAAGCGCAACATGCTGCATGCGTGGACGCTGGCGTTCCCCCATCCGCTGACCGGCAAACCCATCGCGGTCCAGGCTCCGCTGCCAGAAGATTTCGACTCCGTGTTGAACAAGCTCCGCTCGCGGGCCGAGGGGCGACGATAGAAAGGTTACACTTCAGGATGATCGCGTCGCGTCCGCTGGTTCTTGCCCTGCTACTGCTCTTCTCGTCTTCATCCGCATACGCTCAGGCAACCATCTCGTCGCCGGATGGGCGCAAGCAGGTAGCGGCGGTGCAGACGGCGACGCCCGTGGTCGTCGACGGCACGCTCGACGACGCCGTGTGGAAGTTGGCAGCGCCGGCCACCGGCTTCATCCAGGCCGACCCGCTCGAAGGTCAGCCCGCGAGTGAAGAGACCGAAGTGCGCCTGGCCTACGACAGCGACTACCTCTACATCGCCGTCTTCTGCAAAGACACGTCTCCCGCCGGCGTTGTCGTCAACGACATCCGCAAAGACTTCGCCACCGGCAGCCAGGACACCTTCGACGTGTTGCTCGACACGTTCGGCGATCATCGCAACGGTTTCGTCTTCTCCACTAACGCCGCGGGCGCCAAGGCCGACACGCAGATGGCGAACGAAGGCCGCGACGTCAACGCCAACTGGGACGCCGTGTGGTGGGTCGCCGCGCACGCCACCGAGGGCGGGTGGACGGCGGAGTTCCGCATCCCGTTCAAGACCTTGCGCTTCGAAGCCGGCGACGGTCACACCTGGGGCGTGAACTTCGC
>CAMBHC010000219.1 GCA_945866285.1 Candidatus Sulfopaludibacter sp. SbA3
CGATGGTTTGCGCTCAGTGGGCTTGCCCCGCCGTAGCGCGAAGCGCGAAGGCGGGAGCGGTGAGTAGTCGTCAGCCGGTTGGAGGCAATTGAGAACTGGTCGCTGGGAGCGCAGGCTGCCCCGGTCTGCGAGGCTGGTGTCTCAATTCCCTGAACGACTGGCGACTACTGACTGCTTTCCACCTTCGTCCCGCCGTCGCGTTTTGCGCGAAGGCGGACGACGGCGGATGGGCGTGCGACCTAGTTATCGAATCGACGACGAAGAACTTTAGGGCCCTTCGACAGGGCCGCCCCCGAAAGGAGGGGCGCGAGTATGGCAAGGAAGCTGCGGTCTGACAAGTGGTTGTTCCTGGCGGCGTTGGCGCTGATCTGCGCCAGCGTGGTCATGGTCTACAGCGCCTCCGCGCTCGTGGCGCTGGAGCGTTTTCAACAGCCGTACTTGTTCGTGACCAAGCAGTTGATGTGGGTTTGCATGGGTATTGCGGTGTTGTCGATCGTGATGCGCATCGACTACCGCACCTACAAGAACGACAAGTTGATCTGGGCGTTCCTGGGACTCGTGGCGTTCATGCTCGTCGCCGTCCTGTTCTCGCGCCCCATCAACGGCACGCGCCGATGGTTCGGGGTCGGCGGCTTCGGCATTCAGCCATCCGAATTGACCAAGCTCGCCGCGATCGTCTTTACCGCGCTGGTGCTCGAGCGCCGGCGCCATCGCATTGACGAGATCAGCTATTCGCTGCTGCCGATTGGCGTGGTTGTCGGCGGGCTGGTCGGCCTGATCATGCTCGAGCCGGACTTCGGCACGTCGGTGTCCCTGCTGGCGGTAATCGGCGTGATGGTGTTCGCCGCCGGGTTCAGCTACCGCTACCTGTTCGGCGGGCTGCTGCTGGCGCTGCCGGCGCTGTACGTCATCCTGATGCAGGCCGACTACCGGCGCCGCCGCCTGCTGACGTTCATGGATCCGTGGGCCGACCCGCTGGGTGATGGCTTCCAAATCATCCAGTCGCTGATCGCGGTCGGCACTGGCGGTGTCTTCGGCAAGGGCCTGATGGCCGGCGTGCAGAAACTGTTCTACCTGCCGGAACCGCACACCGATTTCATCTTCGCCGTGATCGCCGAAGAGACCGGCTTGATTGGCGCCTCGGTCGTGGTGCTGTGCTTCTGCGTTATTGGCTGGCGCGGGCTGCGCACCGCGATGCGCGCGCCAGACGCCTTCGGCGCGTACTTGGCGCTCGGCATCACGCTGATGCTGGTGATGCAGGCTTTCTTCAACATCAGCGTGGTCCTCGGCCTGGTGCCGACCAAGGGCATTCCGTTGCCGCTCGTCAGTAACGGCGGCTCGTCAATGTTGTTGAACCTGCTGGCGGTGGGCGTGCTGCTCAATATTTCGCAGCACCAGCACATGGAGACGGGAGCGGCGTGACCGGTGCGTATCCTGATCGCGGGCGGAGGGACGGGCGGGCACTTGTACCCGGGAATTGCGCTGGCGCGCGAGCTGCAGCGCCGCGACCCGTCGACCCAGGTGTCGTTTGTCGGCACCGCGAGCGGGATCGAGTCGCGGGTCGTGCCGCGCGAGGGCTTCGACCTGGACGTGATTCGGGTGGCCGGACTGAAAGGCAAGGGCCGCGCCGAACGGCTGCGTGGCTTCCTGCTGCTGCCGACGGCGGCCGCCGATGCCTGGCGCGTGATCTCCGCTCGCCGGCCCGATGTCGTGGTGGGCGTCGGCGGCTTCGCCTCGGGACCGGTGCTGGCGCTGGCCGCGGTGCGAGGCTATCCGACCATGCTGCTCGAGCAGAACGCGCTGCCCGGCATCACCAATCGCCTGCTGGCGCGCGTTGTGCGAGCCGCGGCCGTGAACTTCGAAGACGCGTTGTCGTACTTCCCCCGCACGGGATTTGTGGCCGGCAACCCCGTGCGACCGGAGTTCTTTCCGGCGCAGGACGAGGAGGCGAATGGTCGCACCAACAGGCCGCACGACGCGGCACGGGTTCTGATCTTTGGCGGTTCTCAGGGCGCGCACGCGATCAACGTGGCCATGGTGGAGGCAGCGTCGCGGCTGGCAGCCACCGGGCTCCAACTCGCGATCACTCACCAGACCGGCGAGCGCGATCTGGACCTGGTGCGGACCGCGTATGCCGGCGCCGGCCTCGCGGCCCGAGTCGAAGCCTTCATCTTCGAAATCGACGGAGCGATGAAGGCCGCCGACCTGGTCATTTGCCGAGCCGGGGCAACCACCCTCGCGGAACTGACCGCGTCGGGACGGCCCGCGATTCTGGTGCCGCTGCCGACCGCCACCGATGACCACCAGCGGAAGAACGCCGAGGTGCTCGGGCGAGCGGGCGCGGGATTGGTGATGGAAGAACGGGACCTGAGCGGCGCGCGGCTTGCGGAGACCATCGCGATGCTGGTCGCCGATCCGGACCGTCGTCGGCACATGTCGGCTGCCGCGCGCCGGCTGGCGCGGCCAGATGCGGCCGCGCGGATTGCGGACCGGGTGGAGCAGTTAGCTCCTCGTCCGCGCTTGGAACAAGGTGGACGCCGTGCTGGGTAAGACCAGGCGCATTCACTTTATCGGCGTCGGCGGGATCGGCATGAGTGGCATCGCGGAGCTGCTCGCGAATCTCGGCTACGCCGTGTCGGGGTCGGATGCGAAACGGTCGAGCGTGACCGACCGCCTCGCCACCCTCGGCGTGACGGTGGCGCCGGCGGGGCATGCGGCGGTGCATGTCGGCAACGCCGATGTCGTCGTCTATTCGTCGGCGGTGCGGCCCGACAACCCGGAGGTCGTTGAGGCCAAGGGACGGCGGATACCGGTGATTCCGCGCGCGGAGATGCTAGCCGAGCTAATGCGCCTGCGGTTCGGAATCGCGGTTGCGGGCGCGCACGGCAAGACCAGCACGACCTCGATGATCGCCCTGGTGCTCGAACGGGCGGGGTTGGATCCGACGGCGGTGATCGGCGGCCGCCTGAGCGCTTTTGGCAGCAACGCGCGGCTGGGCCGCGGTGAATACATGGTGGCGGAAGCGGATGAGAGCGACCGCTCGTTTCTCAAGCTGTCGCCGGCAGTGGCGGTGATTACGAATATCGATCGCGAGCACATGGACGCATACGGCGGGTTCGCCGACTTACAGCAGGCGTTTGTCGACTTCGCCAACAAGGTGCCGTTTTATGGCGCCGTGGTGGCGTGCGCCGACGACGCGGAGCTGTCGCAGGTGCTGCCGCGATTCACCCGCCGCGTCGTCACCTACGGCATCGATGGCGCCTACGACGTGAGCGCGTCCGCGGTCGTGCTTGACGGATTCGGGTCGCGATGCACGGTGACCCGTCGAGACGCGCCTGGCGGTCGCGCCGTCGAACTCGGGACGATGACACTGGCCGTACCCGGCATGCACTCCGTCAGGAATGCCCTGGCCGCCGTCGCCGTTAGCCTTGAACTGGACGTCCCATTTGCGCAGATTGCCCCAGCGCTCGCCGAGTTTCACGGCGCCGAGCGCCGCTTCGAACGGCGGGGCATTGTCAATGGCATCAGCGTGGTGGATGACTACGGCCATCACCCCACGGAGATTGCCGCCGTGCTGTCGGCCGCTCGCGCCGCCAAGCCCGCGCGGATCGTGGTGGCGTTCCAGCCGCATCGCTATACCCGCACCCGCGACTTGATGGCCGAGTTTGGCCGGGCCCTGGCGGCTGCCGACGAAGTGGTGCTGACCGACATCTACGCGGCCAGCGAGGAACCCATCCCAGGCATCACGGTCGAGGCGCTGGCTGCGGCCGTCAGTGCCGGCCGGCCGGTGCCGGCCCGCGTTGTGAAACGACTGGACGAGGTCGCGGCGGCCGTCGCCGATCTCGCGCGGCCTGGCGATCTGGTGCTGACGCTCGGTGCCGGTTCCATTGGCGGCCTGGCGACGGCGCTGGTTGCTGAACTCGAACGGCGGCACGGTCCGCGGGAGGCTCGCTGATGGCGGGACTACCGAGGCAGGGTGCTACCGCGCCGGCCGTGACGGCCGCGACCGACAAGCGGTTCAAGCGCGCCCATGTGAAACCGTCGCGCAAGCGCACGCCGGCCTCGAAGCACCTCTGGCTGGCCGTTCGCGTGATTGCGATGCTGATGGTGATCGGGTACGGCGGCTACCGGGGCGTCACCTCGATCGCCGCCGCGCCGACGTTGCAGGTCGGCCACCTGGTTGTTCGCGGCAACCAGCGCCTGTCCACGGGCGAAGTGCTCGCGCTGGTCGATGGCCTCCGCGGGCAGAACATCTTGACTATCGGCATCAACGAATGGCAAACGAAGCTGCTCGCCTCTCCGTGGGTAGAGCGCGCGACGGTTCGGCGGGTGCTGCCGTCGACGCTGGAGATCATGGTGCACGAGCGGCTGCCGATGGGGATCGGCCGGATCGGCACGTCGCTGTACCTGATCGACGCCAAGGGCGTCATCGTCGATGAGTACGGTCCGGCCTATGCCGACATCGACCTGCCGATCATCGACGGCTTGGCCAGCGCGCCGGCTGACGGCGGCGCGTTGATCGACACGGCGCGCACCGAGTTCGCCGGCCGCGTGATCGCCGCCTTCGCGTCTCGCCCTGAACTGTTCAAGCGGGTGTCGCAGATCGATGTCTCGGACCTGCATGACGCAGTGGTGATTCTCGACGACGACACGGCGCTGTTGCGGCTGGGTGACGCTGACTTCGTGGCCCGCCTGCAGCAGTACGTCGATTTGCAGCCGGCGCTGCGTGAGCGCATGGCCGGCATCGACTACGTGGATTTGCGCTTTGACGAGCGGTTGTACGTGCGTCCGGTTAAGGCGTTACCGGCGCAGGCAAGACGGTAGAGGACGGGGAGGTATCGGTGGCACGACAGGAACGCTACGTAGTGGGGCTCGACATCGGCACGACCAAGGTATGCACCGTGGTCGGTGAACTGCTCGACGAAGGCGGCGTCGATGTGATCGGCATCGGCATGGCCGAATCGAAGGGCCTCAAGCGCGGGGTGGTCGTCAATCTCGAGGCGGCGGTCGAGTCGATCAAGAAGTCGATCGAGGAGGCCGAGCTGATGGCCGGCGTCGAAGTTGGCTCGGTGCACCTGGCGATCGCCGGCCCGCACATCAAGGGCTTCAACAGCCGCGGGGTAGTGGCGGTGGCCGGCAAGAACCGCGAGGTGACGCGTGACGACGTGCGGCGGGCGATCGATGCGGCGCGGGCGGTGTCGCTGCCGGCCGGCCGCGAGATCCTGCACGTGCTGCCGCAGGACTTCGTGGTTGACGAGCAGGAG